>CAZDXE010000051.1:0-1068 GCA_964509565.1 uncultured Dehalococcoidales bacterium
CGCTGCCCTGAACGCGTTCCTTCCCAGTTCTTCACACAGGGAGGGGTTATCTCGCAATTCCTCGATTGCTTCCCGAATAGAATCCGCATTATAAGCAATCGTTAATCCACAACCCAATTTCCCTGTCATCTTTCCAGCGTAAGTGCCCTCTGTTAGTATAATCGGCCTGCCACAAACCATGGCTTCGAATTGCTTATTAAAAACAGTCGTACGACTATTGTTGTTACTGGGATCAGCCAGAACAAATGTAGCATCAGCTATATAGGTTTGCGGCAGAATCTCACTGGAAGGTATAGTGCCAAGGAATTCTACATTTTGATATTTCTCACAAACTCTCTCAACCTCAGAATAAATGCCTTCTTTCTTACCGCCAATTATGAGCCTTACGCCCTTAACTCCACCCACTAAATTTATGATCTCCGGGAAAAATCTACCTTTGGTCATAAGGCCAATATAGATAAGCGTAAATGTATCATTGTCGGGTGATGTATATTCATTATAGATAAGCTCTTTGCAATTCATGACAATGGTAATGGGTTTATCTGTCAGCGAGGCAAAATATGCCTGGAATGCTTTGTTCACAGTTATGATGTGGTCAGCCCAATTCAGCAATCTCTTCTCCATTCTGAATGCCTGCTTTGACACAGCCCAGGGAACATTTCCCTCTATCATATATCCGAAGATTTCATGGGCATCGTAAACCAGTTTGCAACCGGTTTTCTTCTTCAACCAGACTCCTGATTGAAGAGTATCCAAATCATGGCAATGCACAGTATCGAACCCGAAGCCACTCTTATACAATTCCAATCCTTTTTTATATGCCACTCTCCACCAGATAGGATTACGAAGCAAGTCATTGGGCATCACTTTCATTAAGCCAGTGTTATGAACTCTAACTATTCTTACTCCGTCTATGAAGTCTTCCTGCCCATATTCTCCTCTGCGGTCCCATACGACAACAGCAACTTCATTTCCCTCATCCACCAGTGTCCTCGCTTCCTTGTGAACTCGAGGATCAACCATGAAAGGGTTTGAAAGCAGCATTAAGATTTTCATATTTCCTGGCGC
>CAZDXE010000051.1:1168-8582 GCA_964509565.1 uncultured Dehalococcoidales bacterium
CCCTCCAATGAGGACCGAAATGCCGGTGGCAATCGCAGCTCCGCTTATGCCATAGATGGGGATGAGTAAGGAGTTTAATATAAAGTTAGCGCCAGCCGCAGCAAAACTACAGACCATAACAATCTTTGTCCTGCCGTAAACATGAAGAAGTGACCCCGAAAGGCCGAATACAGAGGAGATGAAGAAACTAAAGCCCAGAATGCTTAACGCTTGAGCGCCAGCAACGAACTCAGGGCCAAATAGTATTTTCATAATCCAATCTGAAAACAGAGCCATGAGAAGAAATGCAGGCAAAGTAATACAGAGAACCCATTTTGTTACTGTAGTGTAAATGCCTTTTAAGTCCTGCTCTTTATTCCTGGCGTAGAGTTCAGAGGCAACAGGCATGAAAATAAGACCAAAAGCTCCACTTCCTGTTCGTAATACTCCTGCAGTGGGCAATGCGGCATTGTATATACCAACATTATGTGCTGTGGAGAAGTATCCTAACATCAGGGTGTCCATATAACCCATAATCAAACCTGCAAAGGTGGTAAAAATAAGCGGCCAGGAAAAAAAGAGAAGCTCTCTTTTCATAGAGATTGTTTTTGTCTTTGTGTTGAAAATAGGAAACACCTTTTTCTGAAGGAAATAAAAAGCCAAAAGTGGCATGCCAATGACGGCGAGAATCCAGCCCCAGGCAGCTCCAATGACTTCGAAGCCTGAGGCGAGTAGAGCAACGATGGCTATTAATTTGAGTGTGTTCTGAAATAGCTCATTTACATAAACACGGTATCGTAAATTCTGGAAGCCGACTGTAGCGGAGACGAAATTGTTGGCTAAAGCCCAGAAGGGGATTCCTAAAGAGAAAATGCGTAAAACCTGTATTAAGTTCGGTTCATGGAAAATGTGGATAGCGAGCCAATCAGCACCGAAGAAGAGGAGAAGGGCGAAAATTACGCTTAGAGGAAAGCTTATTTCTAGCGCTCCAATTATGACTCCCTTTATCCTCGCAGCATCTTCTTTCCCTTTGTAAAAGGAAACATATCTTTGTATTGCTGCTGGCAATCCAACCAGAGAAAGACCTGCCACTACCGTCATAGTAGTGAAGCCAAGACAAATCAATCCGTAACCTGAAGCCCCCAGCCATCTGGCGATTACCATTCTGGAGAAATAGGCAAGAATCAATCCGATGAAGGTGCCCGCGAAAGCTATACCTGCTCCCTTGGCTACCTTTCTCAGGGAAATATCAAGATACAATTCTTCGTTTGACATTGGTTAACGGATGTCTTTTAGTGCAAATCAATATCCTGCATCGCTATATTAGATTTTAGCATATTCACATTCCTTTTATGACCAGATGAAGAAGTGGCAGAGCTTTTCGAGAAAGCTTCCGTGGTGGTTTTGCCATACATAGCTGGCACACAAAACAGCATAATACTTATAGCAGGGGCTTTTAAGAAGCCAGTTGTGGCGACAGATGTTGGTAACTTCTCAGAGATGGTGGAAAATGGGAAAACGGGCTTTATTATCCCGCCTAAAGATGTTAATGCCTTGGCTCAAGCCATAATCAGACTCCTGCCAAACGATGAACTGAGACGGGAGATGGGTGAGAATGCCTGTAGAATGGTGAGGGAAAATTTCTCCTGGGGTGATATTGCCCAGAAGACATTGGAGGTTTACAAGGAGGCAATTAAAGTTAGGGAGAGAAATTCCAGCAGAAGAAGAACATAATGAGGTCCTGCAATTTCATGGTAGATTCCCTCGCCACAGTCGTGATCTGATAGCAGCACCAGAGCCGAAACTCAATCCTTCATATAGAGTCTGGCCCCATCCTTAGAATTAAACAGCCCATCTTTTACTGCTCTATAGAAGTTGACGAGCAACACTGGGCTGTGAAGGTATATCAGGAAATATCCCGTAGCAATCCAAAAATAGAAAACAAAGAAGTAAAGCAAAAAACACCCATATTGCCATTTTGTAGTCTGTTTTCTCATGAACCAAAAACGATTTCTAACCATGAAATAGCGAGTAAAACCGCTTATTCTCTTTGCCGATTGCTGAAGTTTGTGCCAGACTTTTGCTTGAGGCACATAGACAATTTTATAACCGGCTTTCTTAGCTCTTATGCAGTAGTCTGTTTCTTCCCAATAAGCGAAATAATTTTCATCAAATAGCCAAATTTGTTCCAGAGCACTGCGCTTGAGCAAAAACAACAACTTGTTACCCAGTCGGCTTGTTCTATATGGTCATACTGCCCGTTATCGAGTTCAATGTTTTTTATTCTCTCGGCTACTATTTTCGGGGTTTGAACCACTCGCCCTCTCCATAGATCTATCTTGCCCCAGACGAATTGCAGTTGGTTGGGATTGTCATGGTAGTATATCTTAGCTCCAGCAACCCCAATAGTAGCGTCACCGTTACCTACTTTAACCATCTCGGTAAGAAATTCTGGGCCGACCACAGTATCGTTGTTTAAAAGTAGGATATAGCTAGGCTGTGAGTTTGCCAGAGCGTAGCGCATGCCAATATTATTCCCTTCGGCAAAGCCATAGTCTTGTCATTCTTAATCAAATGGATATAAGCGCCAAGCCGCTCTTGCAGCACCTCGGCATCATTTCCCCTGGAGCCATTGTCCACCACGATAACCTTGTAATTGGGGTAGATTATCTTCTGCAGTGACTCAAGACACTCAATAGTATACTCAAGCCCGTTCCAGTTTAAGATTATGATGGAGACCTTGGGGTAAGTCATTTTTGCTTGGCCTTTCGTAATTGTCTCCATAGAAGTTCTGCTCCACTCCCTGCTAGATGCTCGATTCTTTGCAAGGTTAACGGATACGAAGTATTCCAATCCCCGCATGTCGTATAAACTCGTCTAATGTAGTCTTTGTGCTTGTTTAATAGCTTTCCTAATGTTTGATAATATTCCTCGGGAAGCGAGCAATACCGCGGTATTTTGGGCGATTCTCTGAACTGTATTCATACTTTAGTGGAGTTCCCTACTCATCTCCTGAACTCTCTTGCTTAACCCTATAAACCCTACAAACTATCTACGGGGTAGAGCCTGTTCCCGTCAAAAGGTCATATGCCCCTTCTTTCTCATATAATCTTTAAGTGCTTCCTGCCAGGGGCGCATATCATCCATGCCTAAAAGTCTGAGATGGTAGTTGTCGAGAACTGAAAAGCCAGGCCTTTTGGCTTTCTGAGGATACTCACCGGAGCTTATGGGAGTAACGGTGGTTTTCAATCCTGCCTGTTTAAATATCTCCATGGTAAAGTCATACCAGGAACAGGTTCCCTTGTTGGTGATGTGGAACGTGCCGTAGTATTCAGTTTCGGTAAGCAAGGCTATCTTCTTGGCCAGGTCTTTGCTACAGGTAGGGGAAAATATCTGGTCGTTTACTACCATTAGCTCATCTCTTTCTTTAGCAAGTTTTAGCATGGTACCCACAAAGTTGCCAGCCTTGCCACTGGCGCCGGCGGTTCCGAAGAGCCCTGAAGTTCTAATGATGAAGTGCCTCTGGCAGAGGTGGCAAACAAAAGTCTCTCCGGCCAGCTTGGACTTGCCGTAAATGCTAAGAGGTACAGGCACATCAAATTCAGTATAGGGGATGGTGCGCGGCTCAGCTTCTCCGCCCAAGACATAGTCGGTGCTCATGTGAATCAGCTTTGCTCCAAGCTCCTGGGCAGCCACGGCTACATTTCGGGTACCTAAAGCGTTTACTCTAAAGGCTTTATCTTGCTCTGTTTCACAATCATCAACGCGGACGAAGGCTGCGGTATTTATGACTACATCGGGCTTATATTTTCCAAATACTTGCTTGACGGAGTTCATATCCGTGATTTCAATGTCCTTATGGGTGAGTGGCACGAGGTCAAAATGTGAGAGGGCCTTACAGAGGTCAGTCCCCAATTGTCCATTGGCGCCGGTGATTATGATTTTCATCTGTGAGAATACATTCCCTCGTAATATCTGGCATATTCACCGCTCTTAATCTGGCGCCACCAGGGCTCATTATCCAGGTACCAGTTAACGGTGGTGGTTAAAGCTTCTTCAAAGGAGTATGCTGGTTTCCAGCCCAGCTCCATGGTTATCTTGCTGGCATCCAGGGCATAACGCCGGTCATGGCCTGGACGGTCGGTAACGAAAGTTATGAGGCTTCGGGGCTTGCCCATTATATCCAGGAGTTTGTGGATAAGCTCCAGGTTTGTTTTCTCCTGGCTGGCGGCAATGTTGTACACCTCACCAGGCTTGCCCTTCTGGATAGCCAGGTCTAAGGCTCGGCAGTGGTCAAGGGCATAAATCCAGTCTCGCACATTCAGTCCGTCTCCGTAGATGTGGATTAGCTTATTTTCCAAGGCGTTGGTCACAACAAGGGGAATGAGTTTTTCAGGGAACTGAAATGGCCCCAGGTTATTGGAGCAACGGGTTATGATTACGGGAAGCTGATAAGTTTTCCAGCATGCATGGCATAAGAGATCGGCGGCAGTCTTGCTGGCAGCGTAGGGACTATTTGGGGAAAGAGGTGATTGCTCGGTAAATTTACCTGCCTCGCTCGAGCCATAGACTTCATCTGTGGATACCTGGATGAATTTTCCTGTCTGGTATTGTCTTGCTCCTTCGAGAAGGGTCTGAGTGCCTTTGATATTAGTTTCGATAAAGGGAGAGGCATCCAGGATGCTACGGTCAACATGAGATTCAGCGGCGAAGTTTACAATAACATCAATTCTCTCTTGCAAAAGAGTGTTGACCAGTTCCCTGTCACCTATGTCACCTTTCACAAAACGATAACGGGCATCATTTTCAATGTCCTTCAGGTTCTCTAAGTTTCCGGCATAGGTGAGCTTGTCCAGGTTTATTATTTCCCAGTCAGTATGCTCACTGAGAATATGATGAATGAAGTTGCTGCCGATAAAGCCAGCGCCGCCTGTAACGAGGAGTTTCATTTCGTCTCCTCCTCATAATGAAACTTGATAGCTGCATCTCTTAAAGTGGGCCATTCTTTGTCTTTTGACGACAAAATTGGCTCTTCAATTGGCCAGTCTATATTTAAGTCGGCATCATTATAGATAATACCTGTCTCAGTCCGGGGGGAATAAATGCCTGTGCTTTTATATGCCACTTCAGCAATCTCCGAAAGGGCACAAAAACCATGAGCGAATCCCTCCGGAATATAGAGCATATTCTTGTTTCCTTCTGACAGGATTGTCTTTACCCATTTGCCATAAGTGGGTGAACCTTTCCTTATATCAACAGCAACATCGAAAATCTCACCCATTACCACTCTTACCAATTTCCCCTGTGTAAAAGGTGGATTCTGATAGTGCAGCCCTCTCAAGACTCCTCTGCTGGAACGGGAGAAATTATCCTGGACAAAATTTCCTCTTATGCCCGAAGCGACAAATTCTGGCATTTTGTATGTTTCCATAAAAAAGCCCCTGTCATCTTCAAAAACTTTCGGTTCGACTAAAATTACTTCAGCGATGTCCAAACTTTTGAAAGTAAATGGCATAGTGCTTTCCCCTATATTCCCTTTACATATATTTATATTATGCTATGCTGCTTATAATTCCAACCTGGCATCATCTCCAATGAAGAGCTTTACTGCTTGAAATCCTTCGGCAGTCTTTTTGAGCACAACGTTTTTGCCAATTAGACTATCTTCAAGGCGATCGATATGATGAACGGTGCCGTTTTCCAAAATAACTGAATGCTCCACCGATGAATCTTGTATAACTGTGCCAGCCCCTATGCTGGTGAAAGGGCCGATAAATGAATTCCTGATATGGCAACCAGCGGAAATAGATACGGGACCCCTGATAGTGCTATTTTCTATCGTCGTCCCCTCTCCGATTTCGACGCGGCCTACTAGCTGGCTTGCACTATCTATCTCGCCTTTTACATCATGCTTGAGGAGGTCGTCAAGAACAATTCTGTTGGCTTCCAGAAGGTCGTCCTTTTTGCCGGTATCAAGCCACCAGCCGTCCAAAATGTAGCTCTGTATGTTCTTACTCGTGTCGATGAGCCTCTGAATAGTATCCGTGATTTCCAGTTCGCCACGCCAGGAAGGCTTGATTTGGGCGATGGCTTCGTGAACAACGGGAGAGAATATATATACGCCTATCACCGCCAGGTCACTTCTGGCATGTTTCGGCTTCTCCTCAATGTGGCATACCTTTCCCTCTTCATTCAGCTCGGCTATACCGAAGAGATGGGTTTCCTTGACGGATTTGAGTAAAATGAGGGCATCAGGAGGGCTGGAGCTAAACTGTTCCGCAAACTGGCTTATTCCACCCTGAATGAGGTTATCGCCCAGGAACATGAGAAAGGAAGAATTGCCCAGGAAGCCCTGTGCCGTTTTTACGGCATGCGCCAATCCCAAAGGCTTAGACTGCAGGATATAAGTAATCTGAGCATTCCACCTTGAGCCATCCCCAGCAGCCTCTTTTATATATGAGCCAGTTTCGGGAGAAATGATAATGCCTATATCTGTAATGCCTGCTTCTTTAATCTGGTCCAAAACATAGAACAAGATAGGCTTATTAGCCACAGGTAAAAGCTGCTTGGCGATGGTATTGGTGAGAGGCTTGAGCCTCGTCCCCTTGCCTCCGCAAAGGACAAGAGCCTTCATATCAGGCAACCTTTGTTTTAACATTTATTCTCCGCGGTCAGGATATACCGGTTTTCAAAACACAGTTGTGGTTATAGCCAGAAAATTTCACCCAGGCAATAGCTTACTTCATCCTCCTTCCAACTCCTATGTACCTGAACCCTAAATCTATAAGCTTACTTTGAGCTAAGGCGTTGCGGCCATCTAAGATGACATAAGGTTCCTGCATCTGTTTTTTGATAGCCTGCCAATCGGCCTGGATGAATTCCTGCCATTCTGTTACCAGAACTACGGCATTGGCACCAGCGGTGGCGGAATACAGATCCGGGGCAAAGGCTATATCCGCAGGTAAAAGAGGCCTGGCATTTTCCATTGCTTTGGGGTCATAAACTCGTAGCTTAGCACCCTCTTCATAAAGTAAATGAATAATATCCAGAGAGGGAGCTTCCCTGATATCGTCGGTGTCGGGTTTGAAAGCTAAGCCAAGTAGGGCAATTTCCTTTCCTGCCAGATCACCTAATATCTGTTTGAGCTTGTGGATTGCCATAATTCGCTGTCTGGTATTTACTTCAATAGTTGCCTTCAACAATCTAAAATCATAGCCCTTGTTGAGGGCAGAGGAATCAAGAGCGCGGGCATCCTTGGGAAAACAGGAGCCGCCATAACCAAGTCCAGCGTGCAGGAAGGCAGGTCCAATGCGCGGGTCCAGCCCTATGCCCTTAGTGACATCATCGATGTTGGCATCTATGGCTTCACAGAGATTGGCAATTTCATTTATAAAGGAGATTTTGGTTACCAGAAAAGCATTGGAGGCATACTTTA
>CAZDXE010000052.1:0-8512 GCA_964509565.1 uncultured Dehalococcoidales bacterium
AGCATCCCCATACCATAAATTAAATTAGCGCCTGCTAATGCGGGTAAAAGGGCAGTTATGGTTTTTTCGTGAGCTGCCTGCGCATCGGCGGTCTTGCTATCTGCCTACGTGCCTCCGACATAACTGGGAAGATGATAGTATTGAGCCAGTTGCGCTGCAGCAGCACTAAGCAATCCAAACTCAGGGCACCCCACCGGAGCAGTGGCGCTTTTTAGATCCATGATTGTAGTCGAACTGCCATAAATCACAGGTGCCCCTTTACAAACTAACTGGGATAACACAATTCCCGCCAAGACTTCTGCATTATGGCCAATCAATGTGCCTGCCAGGGTCACAGTTGTCGTGCCCCCTGCCATAGCCATAGACAAAATGTTAATGGGCATCCCCGCTGAAGCAGTTTCTATAATAACTTCACTGCAACTCTGACTAAGTCCCAATGGACTGCTGGGGCAAACGAAAGCAGTCCATATAGGGCGCTCTTTAGCTTTCTCTTTGCCGCCGGCAATGATCGCAGACATTTCAACAAACAACTTTGTAAGCTCCTTAGTAATAGGGCCACCAAAACAATGTTTAGAAGTATTAGTTAGAGAAGCTTCCGCAGCATGAAGAGGTTCCAATTCTGAAGTGACGTCACCCGCAACAAGCGGCTTCCCTTCGACAACACTCACCTCGCTCAAAGCATCACAAACTAACACAACATTAGCTATGTCCTTTTTAGTCGTTTCTCTACGCTCTCCTGTAAAAGGATCTATTATCATTATGGCCTGGCCAAAGTTAGTAAATGCAATCCTCTTACCCCCTATGACTATATCATCTTTGGGGCTTCTACCCGCCAGTAGAATCGTATCAGGCGCAGAACGAATAGCATCCTCTACAACATGGGAAGGAAATTTCACCAGTTGCCGCTTCCTGTCCACAATACAACCACCACCATCGAAAATATCAATGGCCTCATCATTTTCAACATTTACCCCTGTTCTCCTCATCACTTCCATAGTAGCCAGGTGAATTTCATACAAATCATCCTGTGAAAGTAGATTTAGCCCCGCCCCTCTCATTGTATTCATGCCAGATATTACACTGCTTTTCATTAAATACCTCCTATCAACAGAACTTCTAAACAACTTTGTAAATTTCCCAGCATCTCACGTATTGCCTCCTTCTCAAATATCCAATCTACAATCTAACTTTTATCGCCTTCACTGACTATCACTTCAATTTTCTACCTATTCTCTCCTCGAATTTCTTTACGCTGTTGATTTCTATATCCAGCAGCTCAGCTATGCGAAATTTCGCATCAATACCCTGAGCCACACCAGGAAGTACATACGCACTCCCAATATCCAAATCTCTTCTTAGTTCATTCATCACTACAGGGTCTGAGAGGTCAACCACAGAAACTCCCAATTTCTTGGCTACATACTCCTTAGCTTCATTGATTTTCATTCCTCGGGCAATTTCCATTCGCGCTACCAGGTCTCCAGCAGTACGTATTCCACCCATCCCCGAGGCAAAATTATGAGCTCCAGACATCCCCTGCGTGTCGCCCGCTCCTACCTACAAGCCATCTAATCCAGTTATTTCCACCATAGCTTTAGAAGCTCTGGATACCGAATCTACGGGAAGTACATCCTGCATCGGCATTCCACATACGCCCATGCCCACATTACCATGTACAAGTATATTGGAATTCTTGACGCAATCCTTAATAAAAGTGCTTGATCGAGCTACGTCCCTGGGGCATGAGGAATCTGTATTGGTGTTAACAGCCGGGCCAAAAATACTAGCTCCTGCTTTCTCAGCCAGCTTCAGTTGTTCACGAGGATATAACCCTGCCAGACGAACACCATCATAAGTTAATGCTCCATGCATGCCGAAAATAAACTCCCCTGCCATACCCATTTCAATACACATATCAGGGTATTTATGTCTCAATATCTCAGTTGCTTGCAAAGCAGCCAGGAAATCCCCATCCCCCGCTGCCCCCGTGGTATCAAAATTAATGCCATCGGCTCCAGCTTCATACATCGTACTGGCCACAAAAACCATGTCCTTAACAGCATGCTCTACCATTTCTTCGAAAGATGCCCTGGCTTCAGCAATTTTACCCTGAGGTAACAGTTCCATCGGATTGATGCACGGACCATCTGGTTGAGTATACAAACCCAAATTAGGCATAGCACCATAAAACATGGCGGGAATTGTCACCAGCAAAGCTTGTTCCATTATCGGCTGATCCATCCAGAGAAGCTGTTTAGCTGGCTTATAACTGTAATCAACATGAGCCATTTCTAGCGTATCAGCGCCTAACAACCTTTCCAGAATTTGCAGTGATTGAAATTTACTTGCAGTGCTATATGAGCGCTTAATTTTAAGGGGTCCGCAATCATAACTAAGCACTACTTCTTTTCCTACATCTACACCGACACTTCTGTCAGTGCGTTTAAACAATTCGGCCAAATAGCGCAATTCATCTTGAGAAAGAGGAGAAATTTTTCCTCTTTCTGCCGCATCCTGAGTACCATCTTCGAGGTCACTTTGGAGCTCGCTTTCGCTAAGTTCAATTACAGAACCATCCCCTAATCTTGTACGAATTTTCCCCATATATCGCCTCCTTTACAAAATAATTTCACATGCTTCTTCGGAATAATACAAAATCAATCATTTCCACTTCCCCTGAGCCAGTCTTTTCATTGCTGCGACAAAAGCTCCTTCGACACTCAACTCTGGCAACTAAAGTTCTGTTTTTACTCATACAGTTCTTTTTTATTTGTGAATTCCTCTACGAAATCATCAATCATCCTATCAAGCGGATAATTAATATGCCACCCCCATTCTTCTCGAGCCATTGAATCCTCAACCTTGGGCATCCCCTTCCCCATTATTTTAAGTACCTCAGGGCTTAGTTTAACTCCGATTTCCGCACCTGGTATGTGTTTCTTTATAGCATTGACGAATTCCTTAGCGGTAAGGCTAGAACCAACAATGTTGTAACACATTGTCTTTATATTTTCTTTCGGGGCATCGTGAATATCGATTAGCGCTCTTGCCGCATCCTTGAAATAGGTTACACCTATACGAGTATCTTCTGGGACCCACACATCAAATGGCTCACCCTTTATGGCATGTTCAATTGACCACGGAAAACACTGGTCCACGCCCATTGTCTTGACCCCAGGGCCAATCACTGTATCATATCTCACAGCCCTAAAATCTAAACCAAACCTTGTATTGTAAAATCTCCCTAAAAGTTCTGCGAAAACCTTAGCAACACCATACATCATTCTTGGCCTCTGTACTGTAAAATCTGTAGCAACATCAGGTACCTCGGGGCACAATAGCACTGCCTGAGAACTTGAGAAAATTACCTTCCCAACGTCAAAAAGCCTTGCCGCCTCAAGAACATACATCATCCCATTGACGTTTGTTTTGTAGCATGCCCAGGGGTCAGCATCTGACGGAACAGAAAGCATAGATCCTAGATGGAAAATGCTTTCCGGTTTGTAATCATGCACCACATTTAGCACTGATGACCAATTCCCAAGATCGCCACGGACAAATTTCACTTTGTCTTTAATATCAGCCCATAGTTCTTCCCTGGGAATAATATCAAATAGGACAACATCTTCCCCTCTGGCAATAAGTTGCCTGCCAACTTCTCTACCTATGAGACCAGTACCACCTGTCACTAGTTTAGTCATGCTCAATAACCTCCTCTACAAAAACATAGCACAAATTCCTATCAACCTGCTTCTTATAGCAATCTAATTTAGCTGTAAGACACTACACTTCTCTTCAGGATTATTTGTTCTACTATCTCTCACCTAGAGGCTCACTGGTTCTCGAGTTAACTTTCACAAATTTATCTTCTTTTCCTTGTTAAGTTCAAATAACTCTCTTGTTTACTTATCATAAATCTCCAGCGGCTCACCAATGGCTTTTCTGAATTCAGATGCCGTCGCTGGCCTGCGCCCAATAGCCTTCAATATGGTTACAAACTGTTTAACCAGCCCCGGATTATCCGCTACCAGTTCATCCTTATGTGGATACATGAACATAGAATCTTCAGTTCCCATACGCACACCTATCACCGGTGGCCCATACATAGCTGCAAAAACCAACTGCCAGAGGCCGCCATGGCCACATTGGCTAATTTCCACCACGGAGTCTGGTTCGACCTCCAAAATTCGGTTGATAATAAAATTATACCACTCGAACATGGCTTTTGGGCTATGTATTGTCGACATATGTGGCTCCCCAGTACAAATACGCCATAGCACCGGGCGAAATTTGTATATTCCCGTGTCTATCAACCAATCCCTTGCCTGGTCAACACTTCCGGCATCGTGAAGGCAAAGTTCTGGTTTCTGATTTATAGCCTGCATAAACTCGACGTGAGCTTGTACAGCCTCTTTAGAAACACCCATTAATGTATTAGACCACCAAACCGCCGCCAGTGTAATCGGAGCCGTTTCTGCAACCCCCTTAAATTCAATTAGCGGAGCCATAGACTGTTCAAATGTGGCACCACCTTCTGGGCATCCGTCAACAAGAACATCCTTCCCGTACTTCGCCTTGATCGGGTCTATCACCCTATGATAATACATGGGATCGAGCGTTGGTGTTCCATCCGCATCTCTGACATGCACATGGATGGCGCAAGCCCCAGCTTCAAGGGCTCCCATCATCTGGTCTCTAACCCACTCTGTAGAGTATTCCAGGTTCGGGTTCATGAACTTCATCATGTAATCTCCAATGGGAGCAATTTTGATAGCGAAAGGCTCATCAACTTTCCATTTTGGCTCTTTGACAATCGGCGTCGGGTCGAACGGCCAAGGGGCAATATACATCTCCTTTATATCTTTCCATTTATCTATCAGTTTTTTTTCTGCTGGCGATGTTTTTGCCCGAATTCCTGGTAACCACTGATCGGGGGGTCTCCCTCCCATCAGCATTCCCTCTTTTTCTACCATGTTCATTCCCTCCTTATTTTTGCTTGTTTTCAGAATCAGCAAAAATTACTACCTTCCCATTTCTTTCTATATTAATACCAGGTGCATACTTAGATCCCAAAAGGCCCACCCGAGCTATTCAAGTATTTAAAATTTCCCTTGTTAACAACTTCCTTAGAGTAAGCAAGAACCTTGTTTAAAGCTTCCTCTAAATGCCTCCCATCATAGGCAGGGCAGGCGCATACACTTCCCCAGGTGTTTCAGACATATGATACAAATTTGAATCCAGCATCTTTAGCCTCATTTTACTTCAGCAATTCCGCTTTAGCTCTGCTCAAAATCCGCGATATCTCCTCATATACATCCCCGGAAATAGCTTCAGGTTTATGGGTAGCCAGGATTTGTTTAACTTTCTCATTAGCCACCTGTCTCAATGACTTGGAGCCTGCTTTCTCCCATGGTACAAATGGACCTTTGGCACTCAACTCTGGCAACCAAACTTCTGTTTTATAGTGAGATAAAGTATGTTTTTGCCCCAGGAATTGGCCTCCAGGACCAACTTTATGGATAATATCCAATGCCAGGGTATCATCGTTTATCTCACACCCCCTGGCTAACCTGCGGGCTGCATTAATAATTTCATTATCAATAACCAGCATTTCCAGACTCATTGCATTTGATGCATCCACTCCCCCTAGAGCCACAATAAGCTCCGGGCCCATCAACAAAATCGCTGCAAGGTCCATGCCCTTTTCATAGCCAGACTGGGCATCCGGAACCTTGGAATCAGTCGCCGCACCGACCAATTCAGCCGGAATTCCATAATAGTGTGCCAGTTGCGTTAATCCCATATGTATAAGGAAACGCTCCGGCGCTCCCGAATTAGTGCACCCTGTCTTGAAATCAGTAGAAGCAGCAGCACTCGAATATATCGCCGGCGCTCCAGCATTGGCACACTCAGCGATAACGATACTTGCCAGAGTTTCAGTATTACTGACAACTAATATTCCAGCTATAGTAGCTGGTGCTGTTTCTCCTATCAGAGGCATAGTCATATGCACAACTGGAATACCAGCTCTGGCAAATTCTATAACAGCTTCTATCGAACCCTGTTCAAACGCTAGGGGCGAGATAGGAGATTGTAATGCGGACATAATAGGTTTTTTCTTAAGTTCTTCTCTACCACCAGCCACAGCTGTGGCAATTTCAATTTCGTATCGGGCTTCTGTGGCATTGAGCGCTTCTGTTTGAGCATGCTTCTCTGAGCTATTCAGCAAAGTAACCGTTTCCACTATTGTCTGCATCGGAGCCGCCACTTCAGTAGGAGTCAACGAGGCCCAGTTAACGCCAACATTGTTGAGGTAATCCGCCACTCGTAACCAATCAACCAGGTCTTTATTTGTAGAAGAGCGGCGTCTACCAGTTTCAATATCCATTACAAGGGCTGCATACCCGGTCGTGGTATAATGCGGCTGCCGCTTATCAAGCACAAAATCATACTTTGGATTTCTAGCACAAAGCTTTATCGTTTTCGGAGCCAGTTCTAGAGATTTCTTGACCAGGCCTGAGGGAATTTTAGCAATTTGTGTGTCATAATCGATGTCTGCTCCAGCCTGTTTTAGAATATCAAGAGCTTTCTTGCTCTGAACCTTAACTCCCACCTCTTTTAATATTTTGAGTGAAGCGTCGTGAATAACCTTTATCTCATCTTGCGATAAAAAATTTATACTTGGTTTCGGCATTTTTAACTCCTTTAAATTCGTTCCAGATTCACTTTATTCTGCAAATTCACGTAGCTATCCCTGAATCAATTGTTGTATGTTCTCAACATCGCCCTTCATCACATATCCTCCGCCCATAACCTGAAGATTCCCACCAGCTACATCCAGCATTGGAACCCCACTAACCACAATAGCAAGCGCCACACACACACCCTGATGGGCATGTGTGTGACACACTCGCTTTTACCATTTATTAGCTCGCCGGGCTTACTTTTCTTTCAATTGCACTGGCTATGTAATAAACTGCTATTGAAACCGCCAGAGCCACAAACGCTTGCTCTATCCATCCTAATAAACCACGCACACTCAACACAACTAACACTATCAAACTAACAAGGATAGCGAAAAAAGCACCCCATTTCGTCCCTGCCTTGATAAAGTAACACAGCGTAGGACCAGCTACGACGGCAGAGAGCCCAACCCAGCCAAGAACAAGAAGTTGAACCATAAGTGCTGGAGGCGATGTAACTGCCCAAATCACAGCCACCGCCCAAAGAACTACCATTATGCTTCGACCCCATCTCAATTTCTGAGCTTCAGTTTGACCATGTTTTTCGTATAAAGGAAGAAACAGCTCATCTACACAAGCAGTAGTTGCTAACAGGCTACCATCAAAAGTTGTCATTATTGCAGTAAAGACTCCTATTGAAAACAACCCGAATACCACTGGATTAGTGTAAGCTTGGAAAATCATGGGCATCACCGTGTCCGCGTCTTCTAAAACTCCAGGAAGAAGAACATGCCCTGCCATTCCAACAAAAATGAAAAATGGAACCATGCAAACAGACGCTGTAGCTACCAAGGTAAATATGGCCGCTCCTTTGTTAGTAGTCTCCCCAAGGCTTATGTAGTAATGCCAATAGTGAGGCAAAGCCTGATAGAAAACATACATCACAAGAAAGGAAATCCATATACCAGCCATGGTAGCACCATATGGAGCTCCTGTAGGAGGATGTAAAAGTTCAGGATTGAAGTCATTAATCCGGGCTGCTACAGCCCCAATTCCTCCCTGGCTAAGAATTAGCCAAACCGTTACACCAAAGGCAATACACATAAAACCAAGTCCAACAATGTCCGTGAAAACAACTGCTCTTAATCCCCCCATTAGGGAATAAACAATTATGACAACACCGCATATCAGAAGTGCAGGTACATATGACACTCCCAATACCGGACTAAACATCACGCCTAAACCCTTAAGCGCTGCCACAAAGGTAAGAACGTAGGCCGCCATCGTGACTATGGAGATTAGAGCCGTCAACGCATACCCACCACCATGAGCATCCCTTATGAATCCTGTAAAAGAAGTAGTTCCCAATTCTGCAGCTTTTTTCCTAACCCTGGGTGCCCAAATAAAAGCCACAATGGCCACACCTGGGATCCAGGCAGCAAAGCTAGCAAATTCCGGTACCCCGTAGGCATACCCACTGCCTGGAGCCCCTATATAACTCCAAACACCAGTGACAGCAGTGGCGAAAGACAAACCCAATACAAGGGGCGTCAACTTCCTGCCAGCTACATAGTAGTCCAATCTGGTTTTTACACCCGCCTTGTACATAAACCCTACCCCTAATAGGGCAATAAGATAAACAATAGCTATAACCTTAGGTATCATTTAACCGCACCTCCTTTTCCACCTGCGCGCGATTTCTCCTCTTTCTCTTCCTGGGCACAAAGGAAATATGCTATTACCGTGGCTGCCATCCAACCGGGAAAGCCAGTATATAACACAAGCATAGGGTCTTTTATCCCTATCATGACTGAGGCTATTCCCCACAC
>CAZDXE010000053.1:0-8496 GCA_964509565.1 uncultured Dehalococcoidales bacterium
GTATAACTTCAACCGCCCTCATCAGTCTCTTGTCTATCTTACCCCTGTGGAGTATGTTGAAAAGGAACTTGCTAAAATCCATAGTTCAGTGTTACCTATGTGGTCAGCCAGCACAAAACCTTGACATAAATTTGCACCAGTTGTAGAATGAAAAAAGCAGCAGCTTGTATGTGAGATAGTTCGTCAAGCTGATGAGATCTTTGGGGGAGCACTTGAGAATGCTGGTATCCTCCAAGGCTAATAAGAGTAATTCAATGGCAGGAGAGACCCTGTAAAGGGAGCCGAAGGGGCAAGGAATTGCTGTTGGCTTGGCATTTCGAAACTCTCAGGCAAAAGGACTGCCAGTAATAGGATTCCTGGAGATGCCTCATCGTGAGGTGACTGAAGGGGAAAATCTGTAAATAATAGCAGATACTCTCTCAAGTAAAAGGACAGGAGTAAGCTGGGAAATGATGGTTGCTTCTGTCCTTTTTGGTATTTGGGACAGAAGCTCAAAATGCTATCGATTGTAAGCGTAGGGAGTCGGCGTGCTAATGAAATAATAAGTTGAGGTGAAATATGAGATATATTCCAACTACTGAAGAGCAGAAAAAAGAAATGTTTGAAGAGATTGGTGTTTCCTCTTTCAGGGATTTAATTGGAGGTATTCCCACTGATGTTCGGTTTAAAGGAAAGTTGAATGTCCCTGAGGCAATTTCTGAAAGTGAACTTGAAGAAAAAATTTACAGGATTAGCAAGAGAAACGCTGACTTTTTCCTAATGAAACCCCTTATCGGAGCAGGTGCTTACAGACACTATGTTCCTGAGGCAGAGAAATCTCTGCTGCAAAGGGAAGAGTTCTGGACCTCTTATACACCCTATCAGCCTGAACTTAGCCAAGGCACCCTGCAATCAATGTTTGAGTTTCAGACATATATTGCCAGGCTTACGAATATGGATGTAGTAATACCGTCTATCTATGACGGTGCTTCGGCAACTGCTGAAGCGGCGTTAATGTCCTTAAGGCTAACACATAGAAACAAAATTATTGTTTCGTCATTAATTCATCCTCATTATAGAGAAACGATTAAGACATACATAGCACCACATGATACACAAATCATTGGGGTGTGGCATAAGGATGCTTTGCTCAATATTGAAAAGCTAAAGGAATTAATTAGTGATGACGTTGCTTCAGTTATTGTCCAGAACCCTAATTTCTTTGGCGGGATAGAGAACCTGGCTGAAATATGCGAAGTTGCTCATTCTAAGAATGCTCTATTAATAAATGCAATTGGTGAGAGCATGTCACTAGGGGTTTTAAGAGCTCCTGGGGAAATGGGGGTTGATATCGTAGCCGGGGAGGCTCAATCATTTGGTATGGACCTGAATTATGGTGGTCCTTATAATGGTTACCTAGCAACAAAAAAACAATTCCTCAGACAGATTCCGGGAAGGATTGCTGGAGAGACAGTAGACGTGGACGGGAAGCGTGTTTTTGTGATGACAATGCGCGCCAGAGAGCAAGATATAAGAAGAGAAAAAGCAACGTCTAATATTTGTAGTAATCATGCTCTAAATATTCTGGCCTCCAATATTTATCTTTCTCTTATGGGAACGGATGGCCTTTACAAAGTTTCTCTTCTTAACACGAAGGCCGCTCATTACCTAGAAAATTTGCTTTTGAAAACAGGAAAATTTGAAAGAGTTTTTGACTATGCCTTCTATAATGAGTTTTTGCTGAAGAGTAAAGACAGTGTGCATACTGTAAACGGGAAACTGTTACAGAACAATTTCATTCCTCCTTTAGAAATAAGCAAATTCTATAAAGAGGAAGATTTCAAGGATGTTTTGCTTTTTGCCATAACAGAACTATTGAGTAGAGAGGATTTAAACAAGGTGGCTAAGATTCTTTCAGAATAGGGGGGAATAAATATGGAATTAATATTTGAAAAAAGTGTAAAGGGTAGAGATGGTTATTCTTTGCCCGTAGATTTGTTTGATGAGGTAGATATCAAGGATTGTATACCTGATTATGCTATTATCGCTACTAGAAAGGCCCTTAGTGAAGTTTCCGAAGTGGATGTTGTTCGACATTTCACGAAACTTTCCAAGTTTAATCATGGCATTGATGATGGCTTGTATCCACTAGGGTCGTGTACAATGAAATATAATCCAAAAGTTAATGAGAAGCTATCAGCGCTCAATAACTTTGTTTATGCCCACCCTTTAGCTCCTGAAGAGACTGTTCAAGGTTGTTTGGAAATCATGCATGATTTGAATAACCTACTTTGTGAAATAACAGGCGTGGAGCAATACACTATGGCTCCTGCAGCTGGAGCACAAGGTGAATTAGTTGGCAATCTCATTATGAGGAAGTATTTTGTGGATCATGATGAGAAAAGGTACAAGATGTTAGTGCCCGATTCTGCCCATGGCACGAATCCTGCCTCTGCCGCAATGGGTGGTTTTAAAGTGGTAGAAGTAAAGTCAAACGAAAAGGGAACAGTTGATGTTGAACAGCTTGATGAATTAATGGATGAAAACACCGCAGGATTAATGCTGACAAATCCTAATACTGTGGGTTTATATGATGATGGAATACAGAAAATTGAGAAAATTGTACATGGCAGAGGTGGGTTGCTTTATTATGATGGTGCAAACTTTAATGCCTCATTTGGTATTATGAGACCTGGGGATGTTGGTTTCGATATAGTCCACCTTAATCTACACAAAACATTTTCTACTCCACATGGAGGTGGTGGACCTGGTGCGGGAGTTATCGGAGTGAAGAATGTTCTTACTCCGTATCTGCCTACGCCCATAGTTACTTTTGATGGCGCTAAATATCACTTAACGGATGTGGGAGATAAAAGCATCGGCAGGGTAAGGACATTCTGGGCTAATTTCTCTGTGCTGGTCAAAACCTATGCCTGGATTCTTTCTATGGGATCAGGTGGACTCCACAATGCTTCGGAAGCAAGTGTTATCAATGCAAACTATGTACTGGCTAAGTTAAAGAAATACTATAGACCGGCATATGACCGTTATTGCGGACACGAATGTGTTCTTACAGGGAGAGACTATAAAAAGTATGGAATAAAAACTTTGGATATCGCTAAGAGGTTAATGGATTATGGTCTTCATCCACCAACAATTTATTTCCCTCATTTCGAGCCCTATGCCGAGGAAACAATGATGATAGAGCCACCTGAATCTGAAAGCAAGGAAGTGCTTGATGAATTCATTGATGCTATGGTGAAAATTTCCAATGAGGCAAAGACAAACCCTGGATTACTAAAAGATGCACCACATAATACTCCTATAAGAAGAACAGATGATGTACTCGCGGCGAGGAGACCAATCTTAAATTATGACGATGAGCTAAAACTTAGAGATGAATTGAAATACAGAAATGAGGATATTAATTTTTAGTTAGGGGGTGAAAATGGAGGAATTGTTGACTCCCCTACATGAGGAGCATCTAAAGCTAAAGGCAAGAATGATACCGTTTGATGGTTTTGACATGCCTGTGCAGTACACAAGTATTATTGAAGAGCATTTCGCTATAAGAGAAAAGGTAGGAATTTTCGATGTGTCTCACATGGGAGAAATCGAATTGCGAGGTAAAGATGCGCTCTCTTTTACTGATTATCTTGTACCGAATTCGGTAATGAATATGCGGAATGGTGATATAAAATACTCTCAACTTTGCTATCCCCACGGCGGGCAGGTGGACGATATCTTTATCTACAAAATAGAAGATGATTTCGTATTGCTCGTCGTAAATGCATCACCCAATTATTCCATAAAGGATTTCAATTGGATTTCACAGAACAGGGGAAGTTTTGATGTAGAAATTTCGAATAAGAGCCCGGACTATGGAGAGGTGGCTGTACAGGGACCTACATCAGAAAAGTTGATGGGGCTTTTGGTGAAATTAGAAGGGGGAAGGCCTCTCAAAGAACTGAAACGCTTTAAGTTTTCGTATGCGGAGTTATTGGGGAAAAGGATTCTTATCTCGCGTACAGGTTACACCGGAGAAGATGGCTTCGAAATTTTCTCTGATGCAAAAGACGTTGTACACAGTTGGAATGTTATTCTAGCGGAAGGCAAAAAACTTGGGCTAAAACCATGTGGGTTGGGAGCGAGGGATACAACAAGATTTGAGGTTTGCTACTGGCTTTACGGCAATGATATTGATGAAACGATAAATCCTCTCGAAACAGGACAAGGCTGGACAGTAAAGTTTGATAAGGATAACTTCATTGGAAAAGGAGCTCTCCTTCAAATAAAAAAACGAGGTATTAGCCGGAAACTTGTCGGCCTCTATGTTGCTACAGGAGGTATTCCAAGGCACAAAATGGATGTTAAAAAAGACGGGAAGAAGATTGGGTATATCACGTCGGGGAATTACTGTCCTTCTTTGAAGAAGGTATATGCAATGGCTATTCTTGGTCTTCCCTATACTAAGAAGGGAACTGAAGTGGATATTATTATTAGAAACAGGGATGTCAAAGCTGAGGTTGTTGATATGCCTTTTGTTAAACCGGTCAACAAGAGGTAAGATAATTTTACAGAATCAAGGAGGGAAAATGTATCCAAAAGAACTGAACTACACTAAGACTCACGAATGGGTAAGGGAGACCGAAGGCTTCGTAATGGTTGGGATCACATCCTTTGCAGCTGAGGAACTCTCGGATATAGTTTACGTGGAATTGCCTTCCGAAGGAGGAAAGGTAGAGAAAGGGTCTTCCTTGGGAACTTTGGAATCGGTTAAAGCAGTCTCAGACATTTATTCACCTGTTTCAGGAGAAATACGCGAAGTTAATTCTAAGCTCCAAGATCAACCTGAGTTGTTAAACAAGGATCCTTATAGAGAAGGCTGGATAATCAAACTCATCCCGGTGGAAAGGCAAGAGCTAAACGACCTTATGAATGCCGAGGAGTATGAGAAATTTGTTGAGGAGGAGAAGGGAAACTAAATCCTTATATATTCGAAAAGTCCAGGTTACCTTAGAAGAACATCTTAGTAATTTCCTATTTTTATGTTGGAACGAAATTTTAAGCTGGCAAAAGAATGGAGGTTAATTCCCTTTGGAGCTTATAGCCCTTCCTTAAATATGGCAATAGATGAAGCTATATTTCAGCTCATGGTAGAAAACAGAGTTCCACCGACCTTAAGGTTATATACTTGGAATCCTGCGGCGCTTTCAATTGGCTATTTTCAGGATACGGAATCTCCCTTGATAAAACGATACGTAGAAAAGGGATATCCTTTGGTAAGGCGCCCTACCGGGGGATTAGTTGTGCTACATGAAAATGAAATGAGCTATTCCTTGGTGGGGGTATTTGCCAGGGATGATTTTCCTGGGAACAGACAAGTAGCCTACAAAAAAGCACATGAAAGTATAAAGGAGGCTTTGAGCGCTTTCGGTTTTGACGTGAATCTGCACCATGGGAAAGACCCATGGAATAAGGAAGTGTTTTGCTCTTCTAGACGGATTGCCTACGATATGATCCTTAGGGGTAAAGGTAAAATAGGAGGCAGTGCTCAAAAAGTGGCTAGAGAAACTTTGCTGCAGCATGGTTGTATCTCCTTGCCTGAAGGGACGGATGGGAATTGTCTCGGAGCGAAGATAACTGAAAACTTTGAGAAAATTTTTCAAATAAAATTAAAGCAGCAAGAATTGACTGAGGCAGAACTTTCATTGTCAGAGAAATTAGCCAAAGAGAAATATGAGAAATGGGAGTGGAACTATAAAGGAGGACGATTTCTTTTTCTTGGGCGAGATTAGAAGGGTAAAAAGAATGTCTGAGACAGAATTGATTAATCTCATTGAGGTCTTCTTATGAAGTTACTGATTATAGGCGGTGGCGCTGCAGGTTCAACAGCTGCGCAATTTGCACGAAAGACAAATAGGCAGGCGGAAATAACGGTACTGGGCAATGAAAGTTACAGTGAATATGCAAAATGTGGATTGCCATATGCGGTCAGTGGAATTATTCCAAATTTTGATGAACTGACGGAATTCTCAATGTCCTGGTTCCAACGGTTCAAAATCAATCTAAAATTGCAGAACGAAGTATGCGATATCCAACCAGAAGCTAAGGTGGTGAAATCCATATCTTTGAAAGATGGTAGTAGAGAGGAATACCAATATGATGTTTTAATAATTGCCACTGGCTCAAATTCCTGGGTTCCCCCAATTAAAGGTGCATACATGGATAAAGGGAAATTAAAGGAAGGGGTGTTCACGCTTCGAACTATGGATGATGCGAAGAAAATCCATACGCGTGTGAAAAAGGGTAAAACAGCTATGGTTGTTGGGTCTGGTCTCATTGGAATGGAAATGGCGGAAGCTTTTTCCCTCAGGGGAATGAAAACATATGTTAGACTGAGAACTCATTTGCTTACAGGTATGATAGATGAAGATATGGCTGCTATCGTACACAGAAATGCAGCTGAACATGGCATACATTTCATACCAAGGACCACTGTGGCAGGAATTGATGGTGAGAAGGAGGTCAAAGATGTGACTCTGCGGAATTTAGATACGGAGGAGGAATACAAATATCCTGTGGACCTTGTGATCATAGCTGCGGGAAGTAAGGCACGTGTTGAAATAGCGAGAAAGGCAAGGTGCCAGATTGGTTCAGTTGGAGGAATAGTAGTAGATGAGAAATGCAAGACTTCCGTCAAAGACATTTATGCTGCTGGGGACTGTACGGAATACCTAGATTTTGTTACTGGAAAACCAAACTTAATAGGCTTAGGCAGTATTGGAGTTAAACAAGGGAGAGTTGCTGGAGTAAATGCTGCTGGAGGGGAGGAAGAAATGGCCCGCGGTGTTTTGAACACTCGAACAACAGAGCTGTTTGGATTAGAAATTTCTGCTGTCGGGCCTACAATGAGAGATCTGGAAAAAGCAGGAATTGAACCGATTGTGGGCAAGATGAGTGGCGTAACACTACCAAGTTATTTCCCTGGCAAAAAGGCTATTACCGTTAAAGTTATGGCTCACCCCGATGACGGAAAGATTTTGGCTGCACAGATTGTTGGAGAGGAAGATGTGCATCAACGTATCAATGTTTTTGCTATAGCGATCCTAGAGAAAATGACTCTTGCGGATTTTATGCAATTGGAAACATGCTATGCGCCGCCAGCTGCTCCTACATTGGATTGTATGACCTTGGCTGTAGATGCGGCCTTAGTTAGATGGAAAAGGAGACGGAACATAGTTTCCCCATATAACGGTTTATAACTTATAATAGGATATCAAGAGAAAATGATAGTTGAAAGTATAGACAAGCTAAGAACTCCTTTCTGGGTGAAGAAACCCCTTCCTCACGGAGAAAAAGTGAGAAGAATACGGAGTGTGGTTCGGCACTGGGGTCTTCATACTGTGTGTGAGAGTGCTGCCTGCCCCAATCGCCAGGATTGTTATTCTCAAGGAAGGCTTACCTTTATGCTCTTGGGGAACATCTGCACCAGAAATTGCTCCTTCTGTAGAGTGGAAACGGGAAGGCCTTTGCCTCCTGATCCTGCTGAACCAGAGCGACTTTGTCAAGCAGTAAAAGAGTTAGAATTGAAATACGTGGTCATTACTTCCGTTTGCCGAGATGATCTCCCCGATGGAGGCGCAGCACAGTTTGCTCAGACTATAGGGATTGTGTACCACCAGAACTTAAATATCGGTGTTGAGGTTCTTATTCCAGATTTTCAAGGTTCTCAATCGGCACTGGAAAAAATCGTTGCTGCCCAGCCCAGCGTCTTAAACCACAATGTGGAGACAATCCCTCGGCTCTATTCAGAGGTACGACCCCAGGCGAAGTATCTCCGTTCCTTGGAGGTTCTAAAGAGGGCGAAATCTTTAGATAAGGAGCTTTTAACTAAATCAGGACTTATGTTGGGGTTGGGGGAAAAGGAAGACGAGGTAGTAGCTGTTATGGAGGATCTGAGAGAGGCTGAGTGCGATTGGTTAACTTTAGGACAATACCTGAGACCCTCCCTAAAACATCACCAGGTGGTAAGATATATTACTACTGATGAGTTTGCTCAATACGATCTTATTGCGAGGAAAATGGGATTCCTAGAAGTAGCGTCAGGGCCACTTGTGCGTAGCTCCTTTAATGCTATTGACCTTCTACGAGCAAAATAAGTGTCTTTCCTTCCTTCTCTTAATAAAATCCTTAGGGATTTATTCCATTATGATTAAATAGAATACCTGCTTTGAGAAAGGTTGCTGCTAAATGAGCTGAAGGGCTAGGAGATTTCTCACAGGTGTTTGGCCGCCGCTGCACCCACGGGGAGGGCTAATTCTGAGAATTGTCTGGTTGTGACCAAGTTCGCTATTGGTTCTCCGGAGCTGTCCCAATTCGATTCGTCATGGTGAGGGCAAAGATGAGCAGGTTAGTGGAATAAAAAGGCCCGAAACGTTAGGTTTCGGGCCTGGTTTTTCTTGGTAGCGGGGGTTGGATTTGAACCAACGACCTCCGGGTTATGAGCCCGACGAG
>CAZDXE010000054.1:0-8333 GCA_964509565.1 uncultured Dehalococcoidales bacterium
TAGAAAATATGAAAATCAAAGTTCTCGGACCTGGATGCGCTCGCTGTCATCAGTTGGAGCAAATGACCAGAGAGGTAGTCAAGGAGCTAGGAATTGAAGCTGAAATTGAATATGTGAAAGACGTGAAGAAGATAATGGAATATCCTATCCTGACCACTCCCGGCCTGGTTATTGATGAGAAAGTGGTCTGCTCCGGTAAGGTGCCATCAAAATCGGAAATGACCACTTATATCACCACGGCCCTGGCTAAGGAATAGAGAGGATCTCAAGCATAGATGAAAGGCAAGTACCCTCTTGAGAACAGCCAATTATCAGGAGTATGATATGAAAACTCGATTCAGCTCTCTTAATTCATGGCAGAGATACCTGAGAGTATCTACACTCTTTATTGTCGGCCTCTTGCTAATGGTATTACCAGGTTGCAGCGCAACAATACCTCCGCAGACACAGGCACCTGGAGGAGAACCACCAACACCATCCACGACTACCACATCAACTGTTGCAGTCGCCCTGTTGTACTTTCATCAACCTCAACGTTGTACTAAATGCCTTTGTTTCGAATAACGTGTTAGCGATGTTGTAGGTGAATATTTTCAAACTCAGATCGATAGCGGCCTGCTCACTTTTCAGATATTGAACATAGGAGATAAAGAAAACTACGCCTTGGTTCAGAAGTATGGGGCTGTAGGCTCACAGCTATTCATAAACACGATAATAAATGGCGAGGAGCATGTTAAGGATGTACAAGAGATTTGGTCATGGGACTGCACAAGCAATACTGACCGTTTTGAAAGCGAAATCAGAAATGTTATCGAACTAAGCCTCAATGGTGAAACATAATGGATTTGGGCAGTCTGGCAGGTAGTGCGAACATCCCGATAGCCTCAGCGTTTTTGCTGGGGCTACTTACTGCTATTAGCCCATGCCCCATGGCTACTAATCTAACGGCCGTAGCATACGTCACTCGCCGTGTAACAGACAGAAAATTTGCCATAATAACTGGTGCCTTATATACGTTGGGGCGCATGTTTTCCTATTCTGTTCTTGGAATTCTAATGGTTGTGGTTGGACTTGAAATTCCCTGGGTATCTTTGGCTCTTCAGCAGATAAGCGAGCCAGTTCTTGGTCCGCTCTTAATACTTATCGGACTGATTATGCTAAGCATCAACAAAATCTCCATCGGTCGAGGTAGCGGTAAACTGGTATCACTGGGAGGAAAAATAGCTGACTGGGGGATGTTAGGTGGATTTCTACTTGGCGTCATTTTTGCCCTAGCATTTTGCCCTTACAGTGCTGTATTGTTCTTTGGAGTATTGATACCTTTGGCTTTGAAGTCCACAGGTGGACTCGGGCTGCCTGCAGTTTATGCCATTGGCACGGGACTCCCAATTCTGGTTTTGGGCATACTTCTGTCATTCGGTGTATCCAGGGTACCCTCTTGGGTTGATGCACTCAACAGGGCACAACCGAGAATACGCGTCGTAGTTTCCCTCATCTTCATCGGAGTAGGTATATATTATCTGGTGCCCTGGCTACAAAGCATAGGGTAATAGCAATGCTGGAAATTAGAAAGACAGCATTGACTTGTACTCTCTCACAATATATACTGTTGCTAAATTTAGTCAACAATTATTGGCGGTTATGAAAATCTCTACCAGAGAACGATATGGAGTAAGGTTGCTTCTGGATCTAGCCATTCACTGGGGCGAGGGGCCTGTTTTATTGAGGGATATCGCTCGGCGGCAAGAGCTGCCATTGCTTTATATTGAACATATAATTGCTCCTCTTGTAGAAGGAGGGTTAATTAAGACAGCTCGTGGGCCGCGGGGTGGTATCTCGCTAATCAAGCACCCTGGTGAGGTAAATCTCGGCGAGGCAGTTCAGCTACTCGAGGGTCCAATTGCGCTGGTGGATTGCGTCAATAATCCTGAAGCATATTCACGTTCAAAATATTGTGCAGTTCGTGACATCTGGATTGAAGTGAAAAAGGTAGCCTGCGAAACCCTGGAACACATCACCTTACAGGATTTGGCGGAGCGTCAAAAAAGAAAGGAACAGAGTGAAGAAATTACAAACTAGTTATGAAAACACCCGGGGGCTAATACGAATCATATGCCAAATGTGGCAAACCCTAGTATTTGGAATGGCAGCCTGAATATTTTCGACGATATATATAGAGGGACAACATTATGAACTACATACCTCTGACCAGACCTTTCATCCGCAGGGAGGAAGAAGAAGAAGTCGTTGATGCGCTTCGCTCTGGGTTGATCGCTACGGGGCCAAAGACGGAGCAGTTCGAGAGGGAACTGGCTTTGTATCTTGATAGAAAACATGCCATAGGAACTAATTCTTGCACAGCGGCTCTGCATCTTGGCCTCCTGGCACTTGGTGTTGGTGAGGGGGATGAGGTAGTGACCACTCCCATGACATTTGTAGCGACGGTAAACTCCATAGTTTATACAGGTGCCAAGCCTGTATTTGTGGATGTTGAGCCTGATACGCTTGACATTGATCCAGTGCTAATTGAGAAGGCTATGACCGCGCGCACCAAGGCAATAGTGGTGACTCATCTTTATGGACACCCCTGCGAAATGGATGGAATTCTGGAGATTGGCCGGCGCCATGGAGTGAAAGTAATCGGTGATTGTGCCCATGCTATTGAAGCGGAATATAAAGGTAAGAAAGTCGGCAGCCTGGGAGCGATTGGTTGTTATTCTTTCTACGCAACAAAAAATTTAACTACAGGCAATGGCGGTATGCTGGTGACCGACGATGATAGCGTCGCCCATTCAGTACAAACCCTGCGAGACCATGGAATGAGCCCCGGCGCCTGGACCCGATACCATACTGGTGAGCTCCAAGAGTATCCAATGACTAATCTCGGCTACAAGTACATAATGTGGGATATTCCAGCGGCACTGGGTTTACAGCAATTACGGAGACTTGATCAACGGCATGAGAAGAGACTGGAAATTGCTGTAAAATATGACACCGCGCTTCGCTCGCTTAGTGAGCATGTGGAAGTTCTGCATCCACGAAGTCATGTGAAGCATGCTTATCACTTGTATGTTATTCGACTTAATGGCATAGACAGGGATAGGGTGGCATCTGAAATGGAAACAAGGGGTATCGGTGTCGGTATTCATTACCGCCCTGTGCACCTCGAGCCTTATTACAGACAACGATTTCAACACTCGGATGGTGGATTCCCTGTCGCTGAGGATGCGGGAGCGCGAGTACTTTCGCTGCCCTTTTGGCCAGAGATTAAGGAGGAGGAAGTAGACAGGGTGGTGGAGACTCTGGAAAACGTAATCTCGGACAATAGAAGCCAGTAAGGAAGGCGGATTAGCGTTTATCTGAAAAGTAGCTTGGCCTCGATTTCATATAAACATGCCTGATAGAAGGAGGAGAAAATAGCTAAAAATGAACGAGGGAACAAATTGAGAGTCGGTATTATTGGTTGTGGCAATATGGGACGGAGGCATACTTCTAACTGCAATCGAATGGAGGGAGTATCGGTAGCAGCCGTGGTTGATGTAGATATAGCGAAAGCGACCTCACTGGGAGCCGAGGTTGAGGCGTCTGTATACGATAGTGCTGATCGCATGCTTGCCAATGCCCCAATAGATGCAGTGATTGTAGCAACACCACCTGATATGCGCTGGGAAATCGTGGAAGCTGCCGCCGCCAAACGAAAGGCAACATTTGTTGAAAAGCCAATTGCCCTGGATTTATGTACTGCAAAAGCATGCTGCCTTGCCGCAAAGGAATATCTCATCCCCAGTGCAGTAGGGTTTCACTTGCGCTATTCACAGTTAACCAGCGAGGCTCAAGCTCTTATTGCAAATCGACCAGTTACTCACATCCGCACCGCTACGACTACATCATACTACTTGAATATAGACATACCCCACTGGTATCTACAACGACAACATAGTGGCGGTCCGCTACTTGAACAATCGATTCATATGATTGATATGGCACGCTATCTGGTTGGCGATATTAGTCATGTCTTTGCCCGTGGTGACCGTCTGGTTCGCCCAGATCTGGATGCTTTTAACAGCGAGGACACTATAATCTTGACCTACCAGTTTAACAATGGTGCCCTCGGCACTCATATTGACAGTTGTGCCATGACAGAATTCAACTGGGAAATCGAATTATTTGGACCTGATTGGCGATTGCTTGTGGACTACGCTCGCAACCAGTTATATGGACATATCAACGGGGAAACCATTCGGAAGAAGTTTCCAGCCGAAGATTTACATATGCTGGAAATGCAGGCATTCTTGAAAGCAGTGCGGTATGCCGGCAACGGTAATAGCAACAATGGTGTCCTCTCCAATTTTTCTGATGCAACAAAGACTCTGGCTGTTGTATTGGCTGGAGCCCGCTCCCTTGAAACCGGTATGTGGGAGACTGTAGAAGAGTGACATGGAATACGCTGTTATACAGGAAAATTTTGTTAGCCTGAATTCCTGCTGGGCCGATCTACAACATGATATAAGGCGGAAACTAATATTCACCGTTCCAGTCTGGTTGGAAATATGGTGGCAGACGTTTGGAGCTGGTGCCGACCTATGCTTGCTTACAGTAAAGTGCGATGAGAGAATAATTGGAATCGCTCCCCTTATGATGAGAGAGGCAATCGCCTCGTTCATTGGAAGTAGCGACGTCTGTGATTACCTTGATTTTATCGTTGCTCCCGAGATGGAAAGAGATTTCTTCGAAACACTGCTCCAGTATTTGAAGCAGAAGCACATTAGATGCCTGGATTTGAAATCCTTGCGGCCTGATTCTACAGTTCTACGCAATCTGGTGAGCACGGCAGAAAATATGGGGCACACGGTCGTTAGCAACCAGGAGGATGTTTCGGTAACCTTAGATTTACCTGAGACCTGGGGTAAATATCTGGCGATGTTAAACGCAAAGCAACGCCATGAAGTGAAACGCAAACTAAACAGATTATCAGAAGCAGGAAATATAGATTATTATTCCGTTACAGATAAAATGGTTATTAATAACCATATGGACACTTTTCTGAAGATGTTCTCAGAAAGCAGTAAAGATAAGGCAGCCTTCCTGACTCCTAGAATGGAATCATTCTTCCGCTCGATGGCTAACGCTATGTCTGATATCAGGCTACTAAGGCTCGGTGTTTTGCAGTTGGATACGGTGCCTGTAGCCATGGCTATTTGTTTCGATTATGATGGTTGCTTGTATCTTTATAATAGCAGCTACAATCCTCAATATGCCTCCTTAAGCGTAGGGCTGCTTTGCAAGGTGCTTTGTATTAAGACAGGCATTGAAGAGAGGAAGAAAAATTTTGACTTTCTTAAAGGTGGTGAGGCATACAAATATCGTTTGGGTGGAAGAGAATTTCCCATATATAACTGCCAGATAGCTATCGTCTGATATTAAGGGTTGCAACTTTCATCCAACTGGTAACTCTTAATATGCAATATTCACCGTGTCTGCTAATAGATATGTTTCTGATACCACAAACTACCCGTCCGAGCTTCGAAGCCAATAGACTGGTAAAGGGCACAAGCTGCTTTGTTCTCACTATCAACGGTTAAATCAACAATCCGTAAGCCCTTGTTTTTCAGGTGAACTAACCCACACAGCAGGGCTCTTTTGCCTGCTCCCCTACCCCGATAATCCGGATCTGTTCCAAGCATAGAGATTCGCGCTTTTCTTCTGCCAGCATCTCCCTCGTCATATGCTGTCACTGTCCAGCAATAGCTAACAACCTTATCCCCGTCACAAACGAGAATTACATCCTTCGTGGAACAGTTGCTCAGGTTAATGGAGTAGCTTATTTCCTCTACAGTATTAGGATTGTATCCCCAGGTGCCCGTGAAGGCACGATTCTGAATCTTAGCCAGTTCATTTTCTTCGCCACGCTGTAGATGACGGCTTCCCAGGGCAACCGGGTCAATGTCTGGCAAGCGAATTTTAGCCATGTCCAGCCTCAATTCAAGAAAATGTCGGACAGGGTTGAAACCCAGCCTGGATAGCACCATTTTGGCAATCTGATCATCACCCTGTATGTTTGCGTGGGCTATCCTTGCTCTCAATTCCTGGGCATGATGTGTACCACGAGCAAGGAGTTTCGTGGCTAAACCCCTTCTTCGATGATCAGGATGTATCCAGCAGTCCAGAATAACACGCTTAATGATCGACTCTGGTGTTATGTCCATGTAACCGATGAAGTTTCCAGCTATTTCAACAATAAACAAATCTTGCTCAGGAGAATAGTTCGGACGACCTAATTTCTCAGTAACGGCCCGTGGTGAAACACAACGTCCTGTCGGTTCCAGTTTTTCAGCTCCATAAACTAACTGGACATATTTATTGAAATCTGCAGGCTGGTAATTTCTAATGCTATAATGTGGGTTATTCATTTCGTTAATTGGCATACTCAAGCTTTTATTGTATCAAGATAAGGAGGCGCAGACATAATGACCAAACCGGCCCAGATAATGGTGGTGACACCGCACCCGGATGATGCTGAGTGGGGGGTCGCCGGGAGTGTGGCTCGATGGGCAGATGAAGGCAAGGATATAGTTTATGTGGTATGCACCAACGGGGATAAAGGCACCAGCGATATTGATATGACACCAGGCGAACTGGCCAGAATTCGAGAACAGGAACAGCTAGCGGCAGCCAAACTATTAGGGGTAAGAGACGTAATTTTCCTGCGCCATCCAGATCAATGCCTGGAAGATACTGCGGAGTTCAGAAAGGAGATTGTACGCTTAATACGAATGTATCAGCCCAAGACGGTGGTAACTGCTGACCCGTACCGACGTTATATATGGCATCGAGATCACCGAATCACTGGACAGGTTGTGTTAGATGCCATTTTCCCTTACGCCAGGGATTTTCTTGCCTACCCTGATTTGCTGCAGCAGGGGTTTCAACCGCACAAGGTGAAAGAGGTATTGCTATGGAGTTCAGAGGAGCCTGATTACCGCTCTAATATCACAAACACCTTCGCTATCAAAGTTGCTGCCCTGCGCTGCCATGCGAGTCAAGTTGGGGATAGTGTATCCCCTGAACTGGAAGACTACCTGAGGCAGAGACATAAGAAACTGGCTGCAGAAGAGGATTACGAGTTAGCTGAGGCTTTCCACCGGGTAGTACTAGACAATAGGTAATTCTCTCCTCACAGGCACAGGCTAAGACGAAAGCCAGATTACATTTCCACAAAGACCTGGGTCGTGGAGGCGAGAGGAAAAGAAAGTGAATTCGTCGCGCTCTCTTTTTACACTCGTGGAATTTCCGTGGCCAGGATAGATGCTGACGTCGTCTGGCAATACAAAAATTTCTTCTGTTATGGATTTGATTATCTGCTTGAAATTAGCTGGCGACCATGTCTTTCCCGGCCCACCACGGAAAATAGTGTCTCCCGATATCAGGTAATGATTAACTTTAAAGCATAAACTACCAGGAGTATGGCCTGGCGTATGAAGTATTTCAAACCTGAGATTTCCTGCTGAAACCGTATCGCCGTGACTTAGTAGTTTTTCTGGTGGCGATGGTAGATTCCCTGCGTCCGAAGCATGAACAGCCAGAGGAGCCTTCAACCTGGAACATAATTCAGCAAGGGCATCGATGTGGTCTACGTGGTTGTGAGTCACCAATATATATCTGGGGGTAGTGCCCTTCAGGCTGTCGATAATCGTGCTCGCTTCGGCGGGCGCATCTATTAACACGCTATCCCGAGTCTTTTGGCAGATTACAATATAGGCGTTAGTGCCAAAAGGGCCTAATTCAAGTCTCTCGATCTGAAGGTTATTATCTTTGGCTACAATCATCGTTTTACCTCTATTATTCGCTTATTTAGACAGCTTGTTAGCCCTCCGTCTTGTAGGAGTCTTCCTTACGTTGAATTGGGCGATTTACCATGAAATCTTATACGCGATCCCTACCCATAGAAAGGAGGTGATGGTGTTGCAGTCGAATCTGGGGATCCAGATAATTTCCCTTCCTTAGTGGCATTGTAACAGGAAGGGGGTAAGTACACAAAACTATCGACAAATCTAAGTATTACGTAAGGGACCGAGCTCCCAGGGGTTAAGAAACATGACATAATGAATGTAGCAGGTCGGAAAAGATATTGCTCAACTAAAGTCCTCTGGCGGAAAGAAAATCCTTTATCAGGAGTTTTGTCAAAGAGGTAAGGGTAGCTGGAAACAAAGTGTTGCTCAATTACATGATACCATTGCCACCAAAAGGGCTAATGACAGAGGAGGCGATGGTTCTGTCTAGTTGTGAAGTGAGCCGTGTGGGATTCGGACCCACGACACCCTGATTAAAAGTCA
>CAZDXE010000055.1:0-8259 GCA_964509565.1 uncultured Dehalococcoidales bacterium
GGACTTTATGTACTTGGTTGACTGCTTGCATCAGCATGGCATCGGTGTAATCCTGGACTGGGTGCCCTCACACTTTCCCACTGATGCACATGGGCTTGGTTTATTCGATGGGACTCATCTGTACGAACATGCTAATCCCCAAAAGGGATTCCACCCCGACTGGAAAAGCTACATCTTCAATTACGGACGGGCTGAGGTACAGAGCTTTCTCATCAGTAATGCTCTTTTCTGGCTGGATAAGTATCATGTCGACGGCCTGCGTGTTGATGCCGTCGCCTCCATGCTCTATCTGGATTACTCGCGGAAGGAGGGAGAGTGGATTCCCAACAAGTATGGTGGCAGGGAGAACCTTGAAGCCATTTCTTTCCTGCGTCGACTCAATGAGGAGGTCTACAAAAACTATCCTGGCGTGCAGACGACCGCTGAAGAGTCCACGGCATGGCCCATGGTGTCACGGCCGACACATCTGGGAGGACTGGGATTCGGTCTGAAGTGGGACATGGGCTGGATGCACGACACACTACAGTATATGTCCCGAGACCCTGTACATAGAAAATATCACCACTATGATTTAACCTTTCGTATGCTTTACGCCTTTAATGAAAATTTTATTCTGCCCCTCTCCCATGATGAAGTGGTCTATGGCAAAGGTTCCCTCCTTGGCAAAATGCCGGGCGATGACTGGCAGAAGTTTGCCAATTTGCGGTTGCTTCTGGGATATATGTATGCCCAGCCGGGGAAAAAGCTGCTCTTTATGGGAGCGGAACTGGGACTATGGCAAGAGTGGAACCATGATGGGGGTCTGGACTGGCGTTTCCTTAATTTCCAGCGGCATGCTGAAGTCCAGAAGTGGCTGAAGGCCCTAAATCAGCTTTACCGGAGTGAGCCGGCACTCTACGAGATGGACTGCGAACCGGGAGGCTTTGAATGGGTTGATGCCAATGATGCCTTGCAGAGTGTCATCAGCTTTGTCCGCAAAGGCAAGTCAACCGATGATATTATCCTTGTCATCGGCAACTTCACTCCTACGACTCGTTTCAAATACAGGGTAGGTGTCCCTCGAGGCGGTTTCTGGAAAGAGCTATTGAACAGCGACGTCAAGGAATACGGTGGTAGCGGACAAGGGAATCCAAAAATCTTGAGAGCCAGTAAAACTCCGACACATGGTCGCCCCTACTCCATTGAAGTCACTTTACCACCCCTGGCTATTGTGTATTTCAAAAGTAGGAGGCGGAAGACGTGAAAACGGAAAGCCGCCTGGGAGCTTCATATTTAGGTAATGGCCATTGCCAATTTATGGTATGGGCACCGCTGCTATCAAGGTTTGCTGTGCACATTGTGTCACCCAAAGAGCTAACAGTCCCTTTAGAAAAAGATGGTCAGGGCTACCATCAGGCAATAGTTGATGGTATAGAGCCAGGGAGTCAGTATTTTTTCAGGCTTGACGGCCAGAAAGAGCGCCCCGACCCCGCATCACGCTTTCAACCTCAAGGCGTTCATGGGCCATCTCAGGTAGTAGACTCACATTATCCATGGGAGGACCAGGGCTGGGCTGGATTACCCTTAGAGGAATATATCGTGTACGAACTCCATGTTGGTATCTTCACTACAGAAGGTACTTTTGGTGCCATTATTCCCCATCTTGATGAACTAAGAGACCTGGGTATAACTGCTGTGGAACTCATGCCCGTTGCCCAGTTTCCAGGTAATCGCAACTGGGGGTATGACGGCGTTTACCCTTTTGCAGTACAGGACTCCTATGGTGGGCCGGAGGGATTAAAACATCTAGTCAACACTTGCCACCAGAAGGGGCTCGCCGTAATCTTGGACGTTGTCTACAATCACCTCGGTCCCGAGGGAAACTACATAGGCGACTTCGGCCCGTATTTCACTGACCGTTACAAAACCCCGTGGGGAGCTGCCCTTAACTTTGACGGACCTTATAGTGACGAGGTACGCCGCTTTTTCATCGAAAACGCCATATACTGGCTTAACGATTTTCATATTGATGCCTTACGACTGGACGCGCTTCATGCCATTCTGGATATATCATCTTACTCCTTCCTAGAAGAACTGTCCGTGGGATTTCATAAGCAGGTAGAGCAGCAGAAACGAAAGGCATATCTTATCGGTGAGAGTGCTGCCAACGATGCGCGCCTTATTAAGCCACCAGAATCAGGTGGTTACGGGCTGGATGCCCTTTGGAACGACGATTTTCATCACTCACTTCATGTGTTACTGACGGGTGAGCAAGCTGGATACTATCAGGACTTTGGTCGGCTTCAGCATCTGGTTAAGGCGTTTCAAGAAGGGTTTGTTTACTCCGGGCAGTATTCCCATTACCGCCAGCGGAGGCACGGCGTTTCCTCCAGGGACATACCTTCCCAACGCTTCGTGGTCTTTGCCCAGAACCATGACCAAGTGGGCAACCGTGCTCATGGTGAGCGCCTGAGTCAACTCGTCTCTTTTGAGACACTCAAGCTGGCGGCTGGTATCGTCTTACTCTCACCCTTTATTCCACTTATATTCATGGGCGAGGAATACGGGGAGACGGCTCCTTTTCTCTATTTTGTGAGTCACTCCGAGCCAGAGCTGATTGAGGCAGTGAGAAAGGGACACCGTGAAGAGTTTGTCTCCTTTCAGTGGCAGGGCGAGCTGCCTGACCCTCAAGATGAAGCGACTTTTCTAAGTGCCAGGATAAACCATAATTTGCGTGACGAAGGTCAGCACCATGTTCTTTTGAAATTCTATAAGGAACTAATCAGACTTCGGAAGGAAATTACTGCTTTAGCTCATCTAAGTAAAAACGCCTTAGAGATAAAGGGAGATGAAGAGAATATAACTATTTTTATGCGCCGCTGGAAAGAAGGTGATGAAGTAATAGCCGTATTTAACTTCACTGATGACCGGTTATCAATGAGTCTGCCTATTTCTGCGGGACGGTGGCGAAAGCGTCTGGACTCAGCCGAAGAGTGCTGGCAGGGAAAAGGGAGTACAGTACCAGACCAGATTATCTCAACGAGAGAGTGTACCTTAAATTTAGCCCCCAAATCATTTGTTTTTTTTATTAAGGAGACTTGATGGATAAATATATTTGCATTCACGGTCATTTTTACCAGCCGCCGCGGGAAAATGCTTGGCTGGAAGATATTAAAATGCAGGATTCCGCCTATCCCTATCACGATTGGAATGAAAGGGTTACCGCGGAGTGCTACGCACCCAACACCGCCTCACGTAGTTTAGATAGTGAGGGGTTCATCACTCAGATAGCTAACAACTATGCTAAAATCAGTTTTAACTTCGGACCGACTTTGCTTGCCTGGATGGAAGTAAAAATGCCCGGTGTCTATCAGGCTATTCTGGACGCTGATAAAGAAAGCCAACAAACTTTCTCAGGGCATGGTTCAGCTCTGGCTCAAGCTTACAACCACATGATTATGCCCCTGGCTAATCGCCACGACAAATACACTCAGGTAGTTTGGGGGATACGTGACTTTGAGCATCGCTTCGGACGAAGACCTGAGGGGATGTGGCTCCCGGAGACTGCCGTTGACCTGGAAACTCTGGACATCATGTCGGAGCAAGGGATAAAGTTCACCATTCTGGCTCCTCACCAGGCCAGTCGGGTACGCCAGATTGGTACTGATAACTGGCAAGATGCTGGCAACGCCATTATTGATCCTACTATGGCTTATGAGCTTAGCATACCTTCGGGACGGAAGATAAACCTCTTTTTCTACAATGGCCCTATTTCCCACAGTGTTGCCTTTGAGGACCTGCTCAATAGTGGCGATAACTTTGCCAATAAACTTGCCGATGCCTTCTCCGAAGAACGCAATTGGCCTCAGCTCATCCACATTGCCACTGACGGTGAGAGCTACGGACACCATCACCGTTTTGGGGATATGGCACTGGCATTCGCGCTTCACTACATTGAAACCAGCGGCTTAGCTCGAATTACCAATTACGGTGAATATATGGAAAAGCACCCACCCACTCATGAGGCCGAGATTAATGAGAAGACTTCATGGAGCTGCTCTCACGGTATTGATCGGTGGTGGAGCGACTGTGGGTGTAATGCCGGCAGGAATCCAAAGTGGAATCAAGCCTGGCGCACGCCGTTACGCGATGCGCTGGACTGGCTCCGCGATACTTTGTCTCCGAAGTACGAGGCAAAGACGCGGGAGTTCCTGAAAGACCCGTGGGTTGCCCGTGACGATTACATCGAGGTTATGCTTGACCGCTCGCAGGAAAACGTACAGAGGTTCTTGGAACGTCACCGTACCCGTGATTTGAATGAATTAGAGATAGTAACTGTGCTCAAGCTTATGGAGCTCCAGCGCCATGCCATGCTTATGTACACGAGTTGCGGTTGGTTTTTTGACGAACTATCCGGCATTGAGACGGTGCAGATTATCCAATATGCCGGGCGGGCTATTCAACTGGCACACGAACTCTTCGGCGATGACATTGAGCAAAATTTTTTAGAACGCCTCGAACTAGCCAAGAGTAATATACGGAAGCATGGGGACGGGCGAAATATATATGAAAAATTCGTGAGGCCAGCTATGGTAGACCTTATGAAGGTTACCGCCCACTTCGCCATAAGCTCTATTTTTGAACAATATAATGAGCAAGCTGAGATTTATTGCTACCATGTTGATGTTGAGGACTACCAGACCTCTGAGTGCGGCAAGGCTAAACTGGCGGCAGGTAGAGCTAGGGTTACATCTGCTATAACCAGGGAATCAAACACTCTAAGCTTTGGTGTCCTGCATCTTGGTGACCACAACGTTAATGCCGGTGTCCGCGAGTACCAGAACGAGGAGGCATACCAGACAATGGTTGCAGAGACAACGCAGACCTGTGCCACGGCCGACTTTCCCGAAGTTATCCGGCTCCTAGACAAACATTTTGGCACCTCTACCTACTCCATCAAGAATCTCTTCCTTGATGAACAGCGGAAAGTTCTGGACAGTATCCTGGAATCAGCCCTGTCCGAGATTGAAGCGGTCTATCATCAGGTATATGAGCACCATTACGCCCCGATGCGCTTTCTCTCGGAACTGGGCAATCCAATTCCTAAAAGCTTTCACGCGGCAGCTGAATTTGTCCTGAACAGTGAACTGCGAAAGGCAGTCAGTGGGGACACTCTGGACCTGGAGCGCATCAAGAGTCTTCTGGACGAGACGCAGACATGGGGAGTGGAGCTCGATGCCGAGGGACTAAGCTACTTTTTACAGCAAAATCTGGAGCAAATGACAGCCAGGCTAGTAGATACTCCCGAGGATATTGACCTTTTAAATGAATTGCTCGCCGCAACCGAGATGTTACGCACGTTGCCATTCCACGTAGACCTGTGGAAAGTGCAGAATCTCTACCATGAGATGCTCAACTCTACCTACAGTGAATTTCAAATAAGAGCAGAGCGGGGTGACAAGGCAGCTCAGGAGTGGCTTAACCAGTTTGTCCCTCTGGCTAAACAACTATCCATGCGAGTCGGCTAAATGTCAGACTTAAAAATACCTGTCGCCACCTATAGACTTCAGTTTAACCGACAGTTTCGCTTCGAAGATGCTCGCGACTTAGTTCCTTATCTGCACCAGCTAGGCATCTCTGACGTTTATGCCTCGCCCATCTTGAAAGCACGCAAGGGAAGCTCACACGGCTATGACGTAACTGACCCAACACGCCTGAACCCAGAGCTTGGCAGCGAGGCAGATTTTGAGGCACTGACCCGCGAAATTAAGCGATACGGAATGGGGTTATTGCTTGACATTGTCCCCAATCATATGGCAGCCAGCCCTGAGAACCCGTGGTGGCAGGACGTCATAGAGAAAGGTACTGATTCGCCTTATGCCAGTTACTTTGACATGGATTGGTTAGCCTTCAGTAAAGAAAAGGTTAAGCACACCGGCCACAGGCGTTTCTTTGATATTGGCGATCTGATTGGCATTCGCGTGGAGGATTCTTCGGTGTTTAAGGCAATACACTCCCTGCTCTTTCGCCTTATCGCTGAGGGCAAGATTACCGGACTGCGGATTGACCACATTGACGGGCTGTACGACCCTCTAGAGTATCTATCGCGGCTGCGACACTGCGTTGTCCCACAGGCTAATGAAGCCAGAAATGGAACCAGATTCTACGTGGCGATAGAGAAGATACTTTCTGGCGATGAGACCCTCCCTGAAGAATGGCCAGTCTTTGGTACAACGGGCTACGACTTTGCTAATATAGTAAACTCCCTCTTTGTGGACAGCAAGGGAGCGCAAGCTTTAAATGAGATTTACTCTCGCTTTACCGGTTTTGAGGCAGTCTTTGGTAATGTCATCTATGAGAAAAAGAAGCAGGTCATGGAGCAGCTGTTCCCTGGTGAAATGCGTGCGCTGGGGCAATACCTCATTCAGCTAGCTCAGCAAGACATAGATACTGCTAACCTGTCCTCTAAAGAGCTGACCGAGGCACTTATTGAGGTTACGGCATGCTTGCCCATCTACAGGACGTACACACGGAATTTGGAAGTGTCTCCCCGTGACAAGCTCTACCTGGAAAATGCCGTAGATGAGGTCAAACGGAGGAATCCGAATATAGATGGTGATGCCATAAACTTCTTACAGCGCATATTCACCCTAGACTTTCCACATTACCTTACTTTGGAACAGAAGGATGCGTGGCTCTCCTTCATTTTACGGTGGCAGCAGTTAACTGGCGCTATCATGGCCAAGGGTTTCGAGGATACAACCCTTTATTGTTATAACCGCCTGCTTTCTCTTAATGAAGTGGGAGGACAACCAGATTCGTCAGGCTTATCAGTTGATGACTTTCACCGGCGTAATTTGGCACGATCAGAACATTGGCCTCATACTTTGAATGCTACCTCGACGCATGACACCAAACGGAGTGAGGATGTCAGAGCCAGAATAAATGTACTTTCCGAAATACCAGAAGAATGGGAGCGGAGACTAAATCAATGGAGTGAGTGGAATCTTCCCAAAAAAACGAAGGTAAAAGGATTGTATGTACCTGAGTCAAATACGGAGATATTTCTCTATCAGACGTTAATTGGTGCCTATCCCCTTTACAAAGAAGAGGCAGCCAATTTTAGGGAACGGCTAAAAGCATATATGCTAAAAGCAGTTCGTGAGGCTAAAGTCTATACTAACTGGCTATCACCCGATTTAGATTATGAGGCTGCACTTATTGCATTCGTCGATTCTATCTCGGAAAGCTCCAAGCAAAACTATTTCCTAGAAGATTTCTTATGCTTTGAGAAACAAATAGCATACTATGGAGCACTGAATTCCCTGTCACAGGTCTTATTAAAGATAACCTCGCCCGGGGTGCCCGATTTTTATCAGGGGGCGGAACTCTGGGATTTCTGCCTGGTTGACCCGGATAACCGACGCCCAGTTGACTTCAGGAAACGGGTGAAACTTTTAGATGGCCTTATTCAACAGGAAGTCCAAGGGCAAAATTTGCTGGTAAAGCGAATCTTGAAATCCTGGCAAGACGGCAGAATTAAGCTTTATGTGACCCACAAGGCACTGGACGCTCGGAGAGTTGATAGAGACGTATTCCAGGACGGAAGTTATGTACCGTTGCAGATTGAGGGACAAAGGCAGGAGCATGTCTGTGCTTTTGCCCGGAATAAGGGGGACAACTGGGCTCTGACAGTTGTCCCCCGACTTATGACCAGATTAGTTAACGTCGACACCTTTCCTTGCGGACAGCAGGTATGGGCAGATAACCATCTGCTTCTACCTGAAAGTGCTCCTGAAAGTTGGCTTAACATTTTTACTGGGCAGAAACATGAAATATTTAAAAATGAAAAAGGTTTCCTTATTTCTGATATTTTAAACCAATTTCCTATAGCCCTTTTAATAGGTGGCCGCTAAACTTCTGTTTATGCCCCCGACCGGATTGCCGGCAGGTACATCTGCTCGCAGTATTCTTTCAGCATTCGGCGCGCATTAAATACGGGCACAATCGAGCAGATTGACCTTTTCATCATGGAAACCCAGGAATGTGGTAAACCGTTTCTATTCCGGTTGTAGTAAAGGGGGACTACTTCTTCCTCCAAAAGACGGTAAAGAGCCTCGGCATCTGCCTTATCCTCTTCCTGGGTACTGGGCTTAAGAGTTGCATCACCGATGCTCCAGCCGTTTTCACCGTTATAGGCTTCGAGCCACCAGCCATCTGGTACGCTCAGGTGCAGCACGCCGTTAAGCGCCGCCTTCATGCCGCTGGTCCCGGAGGCTT
>CAZDXE010000056.1:0-7824 GCA_964509565.1 uncultured Dehalococcoidales bacterium
ATCCAGAATGTCATTAGCTTTATCAGGATTATACTCGTATTGGGGTAAATCCGGTTTATGCATCTCGCTCTCGGGGTATATATAGCCATCGCATCTCTCTGCATATCCCCCATACACCATGTCTATAAGCCTGTCATTATCTATCCCATAGGCAATAGCATGCCTTACATCTTTGTCCTGTAACGGCCCGTCGGTGTGAAGATTAAATGCCAAAATAATCTCTTCAATCCCCGGCACCGTCTCAACCTCAATGTTCGGGTTCGCCTTTATGTCTTCAATAGCAAGCACTGGAACAGACAGGTTACCAAACACATCCACTTCACCCGATTGCAGCGCCATAAGCATAGACTCCGTGTTTCCATAATACTTGAAAACCACCTCATCCAAATACGGCCTCCCATCCCAATAGTCTTCATTGGCCACTAACCACATGTACTGGCCAGATTTGAACTCCTTTAGCTTGAATGGTCCTGTCCCGATTGACTCCTCATTCGGAAATGACAGTATGTCATCCTTATAGGGCTCAAAAATGTGCTTGGGAATTACAGCATCCCATAACCACCAACCAGGAATAACGGCAGTCGAAAGCTCGATATCATGCACAACTCTGATTGTGTAATCATCAATGACCTCAATTTCCTCAAAAACCTTTTCATGCTTGGCCCAGCCTGGTGTCTGGTCCAAATACTCAAGTTTAAAGGCCACATCCTCTGCTGTAAATGGTACTCCATCATGCCACGTGGCATTCTCCACAAGATGCAGCGTCCATGTCGTCCCATCTTCTGACACTTCGTAACTCTGTACCAACTTGGGGTAGAACGTATAAGTATCAGGAGCTATGCCGTAATGTGCAAAGTTCTCATAGACCACCATATTGTACAGGCAGCCCCAATTGGTATACTGCAACTTCATGTCCATGTTCAGGGAATCAATAGCCGCGGTGAAACCAACATTCAACCTTCCGCCATATTTTATTTCCCCCTCCACCTCCTCTTCTGGCGCAATTACCTCTTCTTCTTCCGGGGGAGTTACCTCCTCTTCCGCTGCAGGGGCGCATTGCATCATCGGGACAGCTAAGCTAAGTAGCAATATCACTGTCCCAACTACAGCTAACAGGTGTTTTCTTTTATCCATTATTACCTCCTTTAGTAACTTGTATCCAGTGTTTCCTGAGAAGATTTTACTTCATAAGCGTCAACCTCCCTTTTCTTTATTGGGCAAACAGAACCCCGATTCTGGCACTATAAGGAGCGAATAGTTAGCAAAGTAATGAGAATTGATGAGATGGCTAACTATGATCAGCTGTGCTATCTCCGATGCTTGTCCTTTATATAGAGCTCTCTCCTTCAATTTTCCAATCTCTTCTTATACCAATAAGGGCCCGTTCTGGTCGAGAACGAGCCCTTGCATAAAAAGGAGAAAAAGAGAAAATCTCACATATTCATTAGCCCACTTCATCTAATTAACTTTCACAACAACTTGCTGCCTTTTAGCATTGTAGAACTATCGCAAATTTATGGCAAGGTTTTGTGCCAGCTGACCACATAGGTAACCCTGGGTTATGGAGGCCACCAACTAGATTATGGCTAGCAAGCATTACGCTTTCCCTATTCTAAACACCTTAGTCCCACACACGGGGCATACACTCTGGGTTGCTGGTCTGTTATTTTTGAGTGTAATCTGTCTGGGATTCCTTATCTCCACCTTCTTTCTACACTTCATACAATAAGCTGTTGCCATAATACCCTCCTCCTTTATTTCAAACCTTCTCTATTATTGGTGTATAAACGAAGATATGTCAATAGTACTTCAGCCTTGTGCGAGACATGCTTTAGATCAGTAATCGCTTTTATAGGCTACACTTCACAGTGTGAAGATGATATTAGAGAACAATACGATGTTTTGGGCAACCTGTTTTCCCGGTCAATGCAAAACGAGTGACTAAACAGAATGGCTCTTCGCTGGAATACTCTATTGTAATGGCATAATTACACTGGCCCAGAAGTCACCTTTAGAGTAATGCGTTCCACCTTCACCATGTCCCATTTCTGGCTTCTGAGGTGCAATGTATATCGTGCCGGACAAGCCCTAAGTGCAGGCGGAGGCATGGCAGTATCCTGGCTATAAATGCGGGCGAACCGGGAAGGGAGCCCCCGAAGAGGCTCCCCTTTTCACATCTGCGACATTGATACGATTAAGGACCTTTTACGATATTTGCCGTATCAACCCCATAAATTGTACCCCCTCCATTGAGATCCGCAGTTAACACAGCTTCTGAAGATCCCTCTACTAGAAGGAGTCCGCTAGTACAAACCTGAACCACGAGATCAAGGAATCCATCCTCGTTGACATCCTTGAGAGACCCAGCATTTCCGCTTTTACCCTTTAGGCGTACCTGAGATCCTGCTAATTCGACGCTAAATGGATCAACTGTAGCTGCATCAAAATCTGGAGAGCCGAGGATTGCTACTGGGACTACGCCATTACTGCCTAAGTTGATACTATTGGGATCACTACCAGGCTTTATATCAATATCGACAGCAATGTCGCCTGTTACTCGGATAGAGTAAATACGATCACTCGAATATTCGAAGGCAGTAGGCCCGGTGGGTTCTTGACAAGTAAAGATAACCGGGCCGCTGATTGTGTCGTAATATAGGTTTGTACCCCACAAGGTGTAGTCAACTGCACCGCCTTGGCCTGACATAGAGGGATAATGAAGTCCTACGAAATCCCCTGCTTGTACGGTAATCGGCGTGGTTAAAGGATATGTATTGGTGCCTAAAGTTGTGGGAGTTATCACGTCACTCGTCCCAACAACACTCCACGCCGAGCCATCATAGCGGTATATGTACAATTGAACTGGCATAATTCTACCCACATAAATTTCCCATTGAGTAGCACGACCATCGGCATTGAAGGGATTGTTAGTGTCTACTATGTAGAAGTTTACCCAACTATCAGGTCCGTTAGACCTATCTTCAACATCGTTACCTGCTACTAAACCCGAAGAGTTTGCATAAGCAGGAGATGCAAAGGGTCTTGCCATCGGAATAGTCATACCTATTGCCAGAACCAGCGCCAGTATCGGGAATAAAATTTTTTTCATTTTAGTTTCTCCTTTTTTTTAAGATTTGCCTTATCGCCCATCGACCTGGGGCATCACGGCCTGTTCATTGGTTTATTTTTACTTTCAGAAAATGCCACCTCCTTTAACGTCACCACTATATCCTGGTAAGACTTGCGAAATCATAAAATTTGACAGCAAACTATTACATATTTATTACAACAAGCGTTTGCCCTATCGCCCCTCGACCTGGGGCATAGTGCCTTGCCTGTATTTAATTTTGCTTACAGAATGTTATTACCCTCTTTCAAAATAAAAAACCGACCTAAAAAGTCGGTTTCACTATTGGCTCACCGCCATCTAAGTGACCAAATACGGGTGGCGGTTCAGTGCCCCCTGTTAGTCAATTACTGGTCACGGTATTAAGTCATTATACTCCTCACACTATATTAGTCGCTCAAACCCTCAAAATCCCTCGTTAGTACTATAATTTCTACACTAGTCTTAATAATATAATTTGTCAAGATGACAAAACTTAACTTAGTTTTACTACGGGGGGATATTATGCATTGATAGCGGTAAAACGGCTCTGATTTAACAATGTGACGAAATGTGACCCTTCCGACTTATCGCTGCAAATTCCTGACATTTGTGCAACGCCTATCATACAACCATTAGTTCTAAAGTGACTTCGCGGAATAGACAAGAGGAGAGACTTGCGTACACTAGCTTGTTGTTGAATTTTGAGTTATCATAATATCTACTAATAACTTGAGAAAGGTGATTGCGAATGGATAAGATAGAAACACTATTAAAAGAACTGACCGAGTCTGACGGAGTATCCGGATATGAGGCTGAGACGAGCAGGGTGATCAAGAAGCATTTCGAACCGCTTGGAGAGATACTTGAAGATAAGCTGGGCAGTTTGACTTGCCGGAAGAAGAGCCTGGCGCAAGAGCCGAAAGTAATTCTGGTAGGCCATATGGACGAGGTTGGTTTCATGGTCAAACTCATTACCAAAGAAGGATTTGTGAGATTTACGCCTCTAGGAGGTTGGTGGGACCAAGTCTTGCTCGGACACCGAGTGCGCATCAAAACCAATAAAGGTAGCATACTTGGAGTGATAGGTGCTAAGCCCCCGCATCTCCTTTCCGAGGAGGAGCGTAAGAAGGTCTGTGAAAAGAAGGATATGTACGTCGATATTGGAGCAACATCACAACAAGAAGTTGAGGATGCCGGTGTTCGTGTAGGGGACCCTATTATACCGGTTAGTGAATTCGCTATTTTGCCTGACACAAAAACCTATATGGCCAAGGCCTTTGATGACCGTGTTGGCTGTGCTCTGGTTATTACTGTACTGCAGAGATTGATGGAGAAGGAGCATCCGAACGCTGTTTTCGGCGTGGCCACGGTACAGGAGGAAGTTGGTCTGAGAGGGGCAACTACCAGTGTTGAGGTCATCAATCCCGATGTAGCCATCATTCTCGAAACGGACATCGCTGGTGACGTGCCCGGTATTAAGCCAGAAGAATCAGCTACAAAACTCGGAGGTGGCCCAACACTCTTAGCTTATGATGCCCGCATGATACCTAATCTCAAACTTCGTGATATGGTAATTGATACTGCCAAAAAGCTCAATATTCCACTTCAAATGTCGACCATGGAAGGAGGAGCGACCGACGGCGGGCCGATCCATTTACATAGAGTAGGCGTACCTACGGTGGTTCTGGGTGTGCCGACGCGACATATTCATAGCCATAATACAATTCTTCGTCGGGATGATTTTGACCATGCTGTCGCGCTAGTAATGGCTCTCGTGCAAGGTTTGGATAAAGAGACAGTTGCCGCACTAACTTCGCATGCTGCAAGCGCCTAAGGATGTACTAATACATCGGTCTGTTGCCCAACAATTCTGGGGATTGTGCAATCCAGTTGCGTGCTAAGAGAATTCAATTCGTTAAGTTGGTAGACTTGCGGCATGTTGTTTTGCTCTAGGCTATGTTTGAAGAGACCCAAGGGCGGAGTCACCTGGAAATGGGTGAGGTGAGAAGAGCACCGGCAATCCGAGGCACCAAACCCAGGGATAGAAGGCGTTGCCCCCGGGAGATTCCGTAGTATTACATTCCATTTACATTCGAGTTTATCGGGCCCTATGGCATACCATATCTGAGCCACCGCAGCCTGTCGTAGTAGATAGTCTATGTGCCAGTGCAACCTCTTCTCTGACCTAAGGTGACGCCTCAGCCTACTGGCCAATCCGCCCAGGGCGCTACCTACATAAACATAATAGCCATGTGGGAGATTATGGATACCCAGTTTTCCTATTCGCAGGCGAAGTCCAACTCCCAAGGTTATCACCAAGGCGTAAGTTCCGCGATCTCTCATATCGTAATTTTATGCTGGTATCACATGTAAAAGCAATGGACTGTGCTGGCTGACCACATAGGTAACACTGAACTATGGATTTTAGCCAGCACAGATATTTGAGTGTTATTTCCATTAGTGATATGATTTAATAAAGGTTTGGTTTGTTAACATGGGAAGAAAAATCAGGATAAGAACAAGTTCGGTTGAAGTAGCAGCTGAACTAAATGATACGAAGACGGCTGAAGCGATTTGGGAAGCACTCCCCATCAAGGGACGTGCCAGTATTTGGGGAAAGGAAATATATTTCTCAATTTGCCTTAAGCTCGAGTTGGAGGCCGGACAAGAATTGGTAAGCATTGGAGATTTGGGCTACTGGCCGCCAGGCAGCGGCTTTTGCATCTTCTTTGGCCCGACCCCAATGAGCCAGGGAGACGAAATTCGCCCAGCAAGCCCGGTTACCGTGTTTGGTAAGGTCACTGGCGACGCTGCTTTGTTTAAACAGGTAGCTTCAGGAACAGAAATTACTATCGAGGAGGAGAGCAATGGCTGAAATGGTTAAAAGACAGGTCTATTACTTCAATGAACCTGGTGAAGGCGATACCCAACTGGTAATCGAAGCCGTCTCCCAACGACTGGAAGCCGGCGGAGTTGATAAGGTCATTGTTGCCAGTGACTCTGGTGAAACGGCGGCTAAATTTGCCGCTAACCTCAAGGGCAAGGCGGAGTTGATTTGCGTTTCGGGAGGACCAAGCCGGCGCGAAGGGGGCGAAGAATGGCCTTGCCTGAAACAGGAATTGAGACAAGATATGGAGAGGCTTGGAGTTGCTATCATTGAAAGAGCACCCTATGTTTTCCATAGTTCAGTATTGGCGGCTGCCGAGGGGGCTGGTGCCTTTCCCGAGCGCCTGATAATGGAAACACTATACTGCTTTGGACAGGGCATGAAGGTAGCTGTGGAAGTTGCTTTGATGGCGGTGTCCTCCGGCTACGTGGCACCTTTCCAGGATGTGATAGCTGTTGGCGGGTCAGGGACTGGAGCAGATACAGCGATCGTGCTTCGAGCTACCTATCCTGCTGCTCTGTTTGACAAAGACCCGTCAAAAAGAATGGAGATAAAAGAGATAATTGCTATGCCTATTTCCAAGAAGTGGTGGGAATAGGCTGAAATTGTGCCAAACAGATGACAGGGGATGTCAAACTCAGGCGTCGCTATTGGAATTATGTGGTTACTCTGGCCAACATTCTACTGATTTTCGGCGGTTGTGGTAAACCAGCGTGAATTGCGACGCCGCCTCCAGAATAAGGAAAGGTTATAGCTACAGGGCGACTCGTTGATACTACAGAAGGTATCTCAACTTCTATAGGCGATCCAGGGGATTACCGATCCCAGAGGTTTCGGGACTGCTCCATCTCCAGGAGCTCTCTACCCGCTTGAGATATATTTAGTGGCTAGTGATGTTGAGGATTTGACCTTTGGTGTCTACAGGTATGAACCAGATGGTAATCAAGTCACTGGAATCATCAACGGTGATAGGAGAACTAAGCTGGCTGGTGCTGATCTGGCGCAGCCCTGCGTAAAGGAGGGGCAATCTCCATTGTATTCGCCGCAGTTTATGAGAGAACAACCGTTAAGCATGGCGCAAGGGGCATAACATATGCGCACATGGAGACAGGTCACACCGGTCAAAACTTGTGCCTCTAAGCAAACTCCCGAACCTACAACAGGACGAAAACCCTTTGTAGATAATTCCTGTATGCAGTAAGTAATAACAACTGCCATCAGCTCTTGTTTGTGCGGGGATAAAATGCCCCAAATACCCTCACCATCTTTAGACAACGGCCGGAGTCAGCTAGCACATATTTCATCGCTTTGTTACCTGATTACACAAGAGCCTAGAATGTTACCTAACAGTTGCTGCCTAAGAATTTTATTGCCAGTGACCTGCTCCCCAAAAACGATACCAGTTATAATCTCGTAGAAAGGGGGAATAAATGGCCAAGAAAGGGTACACACCGGAACAAATCATTAATAAGCTGAGGGAAGCGGAGATTCTACTGAGCCAGGGAGCAACCATCGTCTTAGTCAGCAAGAAGATCGGGGTCAGCGACCATACCTACTATCGCTGGCGTAAAGAATACGGCGGCATGAGGGTAGAGCAGGCTCGACGTCTAAAGGAACTGGAGCAAGAAAACTACCGCTTAAAGAAGATGGTAGCCGACCTTTCCCTGGATAATGCCATCCTTAAAGAAGCCTCCCTGTGAAATTTCTAAGCCCGTCCAGGAGACGTAAGATTGTCCTCAAGGCATGGCAGAAACTTAGAGTCTCCCAAAGACGGGCTTGTAAGGTACTCGGTCAAGCCAGAGCCACCCAGAGGCGTCATCCGTCTCCA
>CAZDXE010000057.1:0-7812 GCA_964509565.1 uncultured Dehalococcoidales bacterium
CAGCAGACGTTCCCAATACTTGCCAATTTTGTTACCAGCGCTACGCCAGATGCCTTCGGGGCCAGAGTGACTACATGTTGTTATTAACAAACTCTCAGCGTCAGGGGCAGGAGCGATATCAACAAGCTCGATTACAGTGTCTATAAGGCCTAACTGGCACCAGTTATCGCCGTCCAGGCTTGCCGAGACAGCGCTCTCGTCCAGTGCATCGCCGGGACTTTGTGAAGTGCCGCAATAAGCAATGGAGCCGTCGGGGTTCCATGAAACCAGGGCGTTCCCGGGCCCCGTGGGCGGCACGCTCGCTGTGTACCACTTCGGATGTTGGTCAAAGGGTTCCTCGGTTCGCCGTACCTGGACGGGGAAGGTTGCCGTAACCGGGGCTACATCGCCGGCAAGCAGTGTGCCCGAGTTTAGTGTGCCGTGATAGGAGATACTGGCTATGTCGATGTCCGTGCCGCCGTCCGCATCCAGCCGATTAGTGGCATCCTCGTCAATCAGGTAAATATCATCGCCGGCATCCGGCTCACAGTCATAACTCACAAACAAGCTCCGCGATGCTTCGTCTTTACTGGAGTAATCCGATGGCAAAGCGAGCGACGAGTTTATTGGGGCAATGCCTGCGCCGTCGCCCGCCGTGGCGAGCTCCAGCGGATAGTCGTCGAAACTGTCCCATGACGTGCTATCGTTATCGGTGTCACGTTCGCCGAGGCAGAGCCAGGTGCGTTGCTGGTAGGGAGCAGCGACGTCACCAGCGGTGGATGCCACTACTATAAATGTCCTGTCATTCTGATAATCGGGCGAGTAGGCAATCGCCGATATTTCAGCGCCGATGAGTGGTGATGGGTCGATGTGTGATGGGTCGATAGCCAGGTTTTGATTTTCCCATGAGGTCCACATTGAACCTCCGTGGAGCACCCATAGCTGCCCTGTCGTGGAGCCATCGCCCCACTCGGCTGTGCCCACGGCAATTTCTCTATAAGGCTTTCCGTCTTCGGTGTACCTGTCAGATATAGCAATCGCCTGGATATTCCCTGTAAGACCGGGCACATTGCTGTCCTCCCAGCTCTCGCCGCCGTCGAGAGATACGTAAACTGCGCTGCCGCTGTCGGTCACCGCGGCAACTATCCCCTCGTTATCCGGGGCGACCGCGATTTTGCAGGCAGGCAAATCAGCTCCGGCCTCGGACAGGGCAGAGCTGATTTTCTCCCAGCTCATCCCTGCATCCAGCGAGCGGTAGACTTCTGAGTTCTCGCTGTCTATGGCATAGAGGACGCCATTCTGCCCGATTGCAATATCGCTGACCTCCGATGGACTGGTGACAATGTTGTCGGCCATTCCCGGTGAATCGACCTGTTCCCATTCCAGTGCTGCTGCATCTGCCAGGAATGGCTTCGACACAAACACGGTGGATAGCAATAATAGTATAATTAGTGCACAGGGCCACTTTGTTTTCATGACTTTATTTTAATGGTAAAATGTTAATTTCCTGTTAAATTCGCAGGCTTTCTGATTCTCCTGGAGCGCACAGAGAAGTTAATAACTTCTTAACAATTTCCTGTCATACTACATGGCATGAAAGAGCCTGCGTTCCCGCTGAAGGTTACGGTAACAGAAAAGGATGGGTAAATGAAAATGAAAGTACTGAATGGAATAAAAACACTGATGAAAAAGAGAATATCAAAGATACTGCTGGCTGTGGTACTGTGCGGAGTCGCTGCTGTCCTGGTAGGCGGTGCTCTTAAATCAGACTCCGAACCAGCGCTGGAGACCAGGCTAGCCACCGTGGAGAGGGGAGACCTCACAGTAGATATCACTGCGGCTGGCAATCTGGCTTTATCTGTCGAGGAAGACCTGGCTTTTGAGATTGCGGGTGCGGTAGAGGAAATCATGGTGGAGGAAGGAGATTCTGTTGAAGAGGGACAGCTGCTGGCCACACTGGACACAGCGGAATGGGATGAGGAGCTAAGCGCGCTGGAGCGTGGGCTGCTTCAGGCAGAGATAAACCTGGATAATGCCAAACTTTCCCTGGAGAATGCTGAGGAGGAAACCACCACCACTTTTACCGGGGGTATTTGGGGAACAACCACCGATCCCAAGGAAATCGATATAAAAGAACTTGAGGTTGAGATGGCTGAGTTGCGCCTCACGGACGCACAGAAAGCGTTAGATGAAGCCCGTGATGCGAGTCCTGAGATTATTGCTCCCTTTGCTGGCTTTATTACGAAAGTATATGTTGAGGGTGGTGACGAGGTTTTAAAGGGAACGCTGGCTGTGCAGCTCGCTGACCCCAGCAAGTTCGAAGCGGATATCCTGGTCAGCGAGATGGATATCTTTCAGGTGAAACTGGGAGGAGAAGCCATGGTTCAGGCAGATGCTATGCGAGAGTTGTCCTTTCCTGCTGAGGTAACCCATATAGCGCCAACAGCTACCATTCAGTCAGGGGTAGTGAACTACGAAGTTAAGGTTGAGCTGCAGCCACTCGAAGCTGTACAACAGGAGCAGATGCCAACAACGATACCGGAGGACTTTCAGCTCAGGGAAGGGCTAACCGTCACCGTGAGCATCGTGGTAGCGCAGAGAAATGATGTGCTGCTGGTACCCAACGGGGCGATTACCACCCAAGCATGGCAGATTTATGTCCAGGTGATGTCACCAGACGGCGTCATTGAAGAGCGTTCGATAACGACTGGCATCCGCAACTGGCAGTACACTGAGGTAACCGACGGGCTCAGCGAAGGGGAAAAGGTTATCATGGCGCAAGAGACTACCTCTACATCGACGGCATCACAACAGGGACAAAGACCGTCGGGAGGATTCATGCAGGGAATGGGGCACATAGATTGATGATTAAATTGCAGGACTTAACCAAAGTCTATCCCATGGGCAAAAGAGAACTGACCGTGCTCAAAGGGATAACCCTGAATATCGAACAGGGCGAACTGGTGGCGATTATGGGTCCCTCCGGCTCGGGAAAGACTACCATGCTTAACCTGATTGGTTGTCTGGATAAACCGACATCGGGTAGCTACCATTTAGAAGGCAGAGAAGTCAGTCAACTAACTAGTGGTGAACTGGCTGGAATCAGGGGTCGCAAAATTGGCTTTATCTTCCAGACCTTTAATCTGCTGCCCCGGCTTTCAGCCTTGGCGAATGTGGAACTTGGAATGAGATATGCTGGTGGAAGCGACCACAACCGTGCCATAGAGGCACTGGCCAGGGTTGGGCTCTCCGACCGGGCTAACCACCGCCCCACCGAGCTTTCGGGCGGAGAGCAGCAGAGAGTCGCCATCGCCCGGGCTTTGGTGAAGAACCCACCCCTGATTCTGGCCGACGAGCCTACTGGCAACCTGGACAGCCGCGCGGGCGAGGAGATTATCTCCATACTCACTTCCTTACATAGTGAGCAGAATATTACCTTACTTGTAGTCACCCACGACCCTAACATTGCTCACCACTGCCAGCGTATCGTACATTTCAAGGATGGGCAGGTAGTTGTGGAGGAAACGGTATGAAGAAGTGGTTTGAACCTTTATCCACCGCCTGGGTTGGGGTAGTTACTCACAAGCTCCGCAGCTTTTTGACCATGCTGGGAATCGTTATCGGCGTCGCTGCGGTGATTGCCCTGATGTCCATTGGCAGAGGGGCTACAGCCAGCATTCTGGCTAATATCGAAAGTATGGGATCAGACCTGATTACAATTAGCCCCGGGGCATTCACCTTTGGCGGTGTCAGGGGTGCTGTCGGTGGCACCATCACCCTGACACTGGAAGATGCAGAGGCGATATCACAACAGGTCCCCTATATATCTTCAGTGGCTCCTTCTTACTCCAGCAATCTCCAGCTGGTCGTCGGTGGTGAGAATATGAATGCCCAGATTACCGGGGTAACCCCGGAGTATTGGGAAGTACAGAATCTGGAGGTTGCCAATGGTGCCTTCTTTACTGAATATGATTATCAGCGCGGCACGAAGCTCGCCGTGCTCGGCTCCAACGTGAAAGAGATGCTCTTCGGAGATGCTGACCCCATAGGGCAACAGGTGCGGATGGGCACCATTATTGTGCGTGTTGTCGGCGTACTGGATAGCAAGGGCGGCATGTGGGGATCGCCTGATGACGGCATCCTGATTCCGCTGACCGCCTTGCAGCAGACTGTTGCCCAGCCGCGAACTGCACAGGGCGAGCGCGTAGTGTCGTCCATAGCGCTGACGGTAAGCGACGAAGAGCAGGCAGGTTACGTCGTTGAGGAAATCACCAGCCTGCTCCGCTCCCGCCACCGGCTTGGTTCCCTTGACGATGATGACTTTAGTATTATTTCCATGGAGGAGATATCCAGCATGCTCTCGGAAGCGACAGGCATAATGACGCTTCTTTTGGGTGCTATCGCTGGCATCTCACTACTGGTGGGAGGTATCGGTGTGATGAACATCATGCTGGTATCAGTAATAGAGAGAACCAGGGAGATAGGCATCCGTAAGGCGCTGGGAGCCAGGGAGCGGGATATATGGGGTCAATTCCTCATTGAAGCAGCATTCCTGACGCTTACTGGCGGTATCATCGGGGTTATCGTGGGCTGGGGCGCCTCATACGTCGTTACCAGCACGGGACTAATAACAACCGTGGTTACTGCTGATATAGTTCTCCTTGCCGTTGCGGTATCGGTTGGCATCGGCCTATTCTTTGGATTTTATCCCGCCTGGCAAGCCTCCCGCCTTAACCCTATTGAAGCACTGAGATCTGAATAATGCTTGTCCCTCTTGGATTGTAGGGAGGGCTAGCATATGGTGTGCTGACGATTCAGGATGCTGCTAACAATGCAGATATTGGTCAATCAGCCTTTTTATCTCTTCCTTCTTCCCGAGTAACCTCTCGCTCAAGTCCTTATCATCGTAGCTCTTAAGTTTCTTCGCTATCTCATCTATTGCCATGGATGGAAAGACTCCTTCTTTCTGGTATATTTCACGGTCTTTCAGCAGGTTTTCGGCTGATTGCTGACATGAGGTAGGTAACTGGGTCAATCGATTCTGAACTTCACTGTGCTCAGGTGCAAAAACATTTACATCTACATATAATTTCTTAGCCAATTCCAGTGCATCCGCCATTTCCAGACCATGTCGAGCAGCCACGGTCAACCCTGCCAGTAAAAGATAGATATTGGCGGAACCGTCGGGACAGCGAAACTCTACCGTCTGATTATTCACTGACTTCGGAGGCGCTGCTTTTTCCTGTGGGTTGGCATCTCTGGCCATGCGTTCAACATTCATCCAGCCCAATGGAACTCTTACCAATACGGAGCGGTTTCGATCACCCCAGCAAATACTGGTTGGTGCTTCCTGGTGTGGAACCAGCCTCAGATAGGAAGTAGGAACGGTATTACCAAAGGCAGTCAGAGAAGATGCCAGTGACAGATAGCCAGCAATAGCCTTTTTAGCTGTGTCACTTAGCTGGTTGTCCTTAACCATCATGTTTTTGCCATCTTTGACCAATCTTGTATGAATATGGAGACCGTTGCCGGCGTGCCCGGCTAAAATCTTGGGAGCCAGGCTGATTGTTACCCCATATTTATACCCAATCATCCTCAACATCCATTTGGCAATAACAAGTTGGTCGGCTGCATCTTCTACAGGAACAGGTAGAAACTCAATTTCATGCTGCTCCATTTCACTGCTTCCCTCAAAAATATGACCTACTTCAGAGTGTCCGTATTTTACCTGTCCTCCTCCCTGCGCAATAGCATGCATAACCTCACATCTGAGTTCCTCCCATTTAGAAAACGGGGCAGAGTCATGGTAACCTTTCTGAGCCGTAGCCGGATAAAGTTCCTGTCTTTCAGAGAAAACATAGTATTCCAGCTCCCCCATAGCCTCAAAGGTTAACCCCGTGCTGTTTTTTAGCGTCTCATGAGCGTTTCTGAGGATATTCTCAGGAGAACTTGGTAACCTGGTTCCCTCATTTGTGTAATAAGAACAAAGTATATCCAGTGTAGGAATGGCAGAGAACGGGTTCACATAGGCAGTTTTATACCGAGGAATAACATATAGATCGCTTGAAGCAGCATCGATGTAAGGTAATAGGCTGGAACCATCTACTCTTTCTCCCATTGCCAGCAGGCGGTCCAGCTGAGATTTGCTGGTAATTGTAAAATTAAGGATCTTCAGCCTGCCGTCTCCGGCTACATAGCGGAAATTCATCATCTCGATGTCGTTTTCCTCAATAAACCTGATTAAGTCCTGCCTGGTAAATTCTTTTGAGGGCTTCCCTAAGAACCGGGCTATCTTATTCATATTCACTCCTATCGTATCTTTCATGGATTGCCCCCCCCTTTCTTGAATTATCTGCGAGGCCTTCCGAAAGTCTTTTATTGTTTTCCTCAATAACTTCCCCTACCGCATTGGCAATAGAATTTATTAAGGGATCTTTCTCTACCTTATCTGCAAAGGTTCTCCTGAAAATTGTCATGACGTCCCACCTGCTTAAGCCAACCTTTCTCATCTTTTCCTCCCTTACTGTTTATAACCAAACACATTCCTGCTCCATCTTGTAAGGACAATTGTAATTTCTACTTGGGCAACTGTCAACACAATGTGCTGGCTGACTACAAGGGTAATAGCGGGTTGCTTCTCTTAATAGCTTAGTTGGCTGGCATATTTATAGGAGATTGTCTGTCTATCGCTTGTGCTCTTGTAGCCTTCTTCTTCATGTGAACGTTCTTTCATTTGCCTGGCTGTGTAGCCTTGAAAATCTTCCCTGACTGAAGCCAGGATGCGGATTTCGCTGGTATCGAATACATTTATATCTGGTGCTTTGTGGATCTTTAAAAGCTCGCATACATAGCCGTCGGGATAAGTCTCTTCGATTATCTGCAAGGAATTTCTGGATATCAGTGAAGCATAGTACATTTCATAGTTATCGGGTACTGGCCCGTATGGCAGGTGGACATACTGTACTCCAGTGATTGACACTGTGTACTCTTTAAAATGTTTGAAATCAGCATAGAAAAGCAACTTGTTGAGTTTCGTTTTTGCTAGGCCGTCTCTGGCTAAGAAGAGTATGGCGTTATATAGTTTGCGGAGAGTGAATTTGTTATAGCCAGTGAGTTCATCAACTCTGGCACTCCCTGTGGCAATTAGTATTGCGTCGTCAATTGAACGAGATACAGCATCAGTTTTTCTGAAAGCTTCTAGCAGTGCTCTCTTTCTTGACTCAGATATTATCTGTCGGGGATTTTCCAGCAGCTTTAGATAATTGTCTGGATTCATCGCCAGGCGTAGCAGTCTTTCATGAGATTCGTTTTGTAACGCTCCGTTTTCATAGCGATTGAGCGTAGCAATTCCCAGTCCCAGCAAAGAAGCCATTTCATGTTGTGTAAGTTTGTATGCCTTACGCCATGACCTGATAGACTCGGGTTGAAGCAGACCATGCCTCTTGCGGTACTCCCTGTAGGCAAGGTCAAACGGGTCCGGGTTTATTCCAGGTGCGAATACCTCGTCGCCGCAGTTATCGCATTTGCAGTATTCAGCATTAACCTTGATTTCTTTTCCCTTTACGGGGAAAATTTCCTCCTTGATTATACGTTTGAATGTGGTTACTTTTTCACAGTTGGTGCATAGGTACTTAGTGGTTGCTACCTCCTTCATTTTCTTGTTCCTCCTTTATTGGTTCCTCTTCGAAAGGGTAATTTAATGCTTCTTGAGAAAAGTGGAATGAGACTATTCTTACCATTCTAAGGTTGCTTAAAGAAGCAATCTTAAGTTTAACGTATACCTTTTTTTACTGGCCACAACTACATAATATATCAAATGATAAATTATTGCAA
>CAZDXE010000058.1:0-7443 GCA_964509565.1 uncultured Dehalococcoidales bacterium
ACTTTGTCAGAACAATGCGGACACGGTTGGGGTGCCTACGTTCTTAGTGCCACCTACGATGATGGGCTTCCTGATTCCTCCCCACGGGCAGGCATTGTACCACTGCATCCAGGCTTTCACAATAGCCCGAATTGACTCATAGTAAGTGTTACCGAAAGGGGGATGGCGTGATGGGTGATGCGTGAAGCGTGATGCGAGACGAGTCAGGAGTCGGCAGTCAATAGTCGAGAGTCGGGAGTCAAGAGTCGATAGTCGAGAGTCGGAGCGGCGGGCGGGGATATGCTGGGGCAGATCAGGGGATATAGCAGGCGGAAGCTTTGAACAGCTTCCAACCTGCAAGTAGTGGCTCAGTTCGAATCCCCTCAGGTGGAGCCTTTGGATTGGCTAATCATAAGATACTCTAAGGGAGGCTTTGATTACTCTTCCCCTTCCCAATATATGCACATATCTTTAACAATGCCCATAGATTCATACCAGCCCTCCCCCAATTCCTCGCTTAGTCTGTCCAACTCTTGTTTCTCCTCTTCCAGTCTGGCCTCCCAAGCACTGATTCTCATCTCTTCAGTAGAGCCGATAGTGTAGGCTTTACCTGTAGTCTCCCGGTCATATTCAGAAAGCTCTTTGTTGTAGGCTTTAAACCTGGCCTCAAATGCTTGCCATTTGTGCATGTACTCTTGATAGAAACTATACGACAGTGATTCAGCCTGCGCTATATCTATTAGTCCGTATTCTCGCCCCACCTCAACATAGGCGATAGTGTCACATTCTACACAATCAATATAGACCAAACCTTTATCCGTAGTTTCAAAAACATTGAGAGCATGTCCCTCATTCTCGCCTTCAAAGTCCAAACTAACCCAAGCTGTTCTGATTCCTGCAACCTCAGCATTGTTATGCACATCCTCAGCATAGTCAGCACACACATATTCCCCATCAATGTACCTATTAGTATCAGACAAATCCATTTGAATAAACGCTACTAGTTCGGCATAACTTGGATTAGTAGCATCGGGATTATCGACAAGTACAATTGGTTCCCAATCTCCTCCACACTCTATAGCCCCATCATCATAGACATGCCCTGAATTTTGAATACCCGAATCGGGGAGGGCATACATTGCGGCCACGAAACACACAATCGCTATTATCGCTATAGCACCACGATGAAAATGCCTTTTGACTCTAATCCGAATGAGTATGTCTCCATAGTAGCCATCAGTTGTCTGTAGAGCACCGTTTAGTTTGACCAGGCTCCCGGTCTTCACACCTGCAGGGATATTGATTTCGAGCCGTTTCCCCTTTCTGACCAAAATCCTCTTTGCTCCGCCCTTAGCCTCATTTGGACTGATAGTCAGCTGATATTTAACTGTAGCATCTGCCATTGTCTCTACCTTCACAGCCAACCAGCGGTAACCTTTTTGAGTTTGCGATGAGGTATGAATAAATTATATGCCTTGCCACCACAAAGTGGAATCCCATACTACTAACTTACAGGTGGATTCATCTACGAATAAAGCCAATGACAAGGCCTTCCATTTTAATCATAGTAGGGCTATAATCGAAATAGGAGAGCTGCTTGAGTAGGAGATGAAGCGATGCCGTTTTGTTCTAATTGTGGAAAAGAGGTAAGTGAGGATACGAAGTTTTGCCCTCAGTGCGGGAAACCTCTTACCGACACACACAGTGAGCAGGCAGCTATTTCTGCTTTGTACAAGGAAGTGAGTGGAGCAAAACAAAGGACACATATTAATTGGTTTGAAAGACACTTGAACTGGACTATGGTTCTAGCGTGGGCTAGTATGCATTTAATATCTCTTGCTGTGATATTCATTGCGGGACTAACAGATATTGATGTATCACTGCTAACTATGGCATATATTGTTGGATTACTAGCACCCATTCCAGTGGCTTGCTGGGTTCTCAGAAAAAAGAGCAGGAGCATGTGGTGGCTATTGATTTCTTGGTCATATTTCTTTCTACTTCTTAGCAATAAAAGCCTTCCCCAGGTGAAGGATATGTGAAGATAGCAGTTAGCCATTTACTGCTGGTCAATCCCACTCAATCCTGAAAATCGAAATAGGTCAGACAGAGGTATCTATATACTAACAGGGGGCACCCCTCCTTCGATTGGCCAATGGACTTGCCTCAAAACAATTCTCTTCTAGAAAGGCTTCTGTTTGATGTTTATTGAGGGTATAATGAAAATATGGTGAATCGAGCAGCGGATTTGGAGAAGGGAAATCATCTAAAGAGGCAAGCATCTTATGACTTAGGGAGAGTGTCAGTAAAAATCTCGAGAAATGTCACCCTCCGACACGCTACCAATTTCCCGAAGGCGTTAAGATGCTCTTGTAAGGCAAGGTAAAAACTAAGTGGAGGTACAAAATGAATAAACTGTGGAGAAGTTTAATCTTGGTTGCCGTAGTTGCACCGCTTATCATTAGCGGTGCCTGTGGGAAACCACCAGATGTTCAACAGCCGTCCACATCAGAGTTAGAGTGCATCGAAAAGGCACAAGAGAACTTCCAACAAGGTCTTATGCATCGCCATCAAGGGCAATTGCCAGAGGCTATTACGGAGTTTTGTAGAGCAGCTGAGATTAACCCCAACGAGGGAATCTACCATTGGTACTTAGGGGACTGCTATGAAGAACAGCAAAATTGGGATGCAGCTATTGCCAGTTACTCGAAAGCGATAGAACTTTACGCTAACTCAAGACTCATGGAACAATGGCACTTGCCGGCGGCTTACCAATGTCGAGGCTTTTGTTACTCTTCCAAGGGCGAGATTTCCTCTGCTATTGAGGACATTACAAAAGCAATTGAGGTCAACCCAAAGGATGGCAAGGAGATGGCTAGCGGGCTTTATTCTTTCCGAGGCCTTTATTATAGTGAATTAGGTCTCAGAGACCAAGCAATCGCTGACTACAGAACTGTAGTCCAACTAGGCGACCCATACTGGGTTGAAAGGGCAGAAAAGGCCTTGGAGGAACTTGAAGGTTCTTAAACCGCAACCTACTATTCAACCTACATAATGAGGATTATTGCAGCCCGGCTAGGCAGATTTGGAAATGCCAATAGATACTACAGATTGGTATGGAGAGAGGGCGTTCTTGTCGGGAAGAGCGAAGAACTTGGTACGATATTTGATAATGTAGTTTGGTTCAAACAAGACGATGGGGCTATTAGATAGAGATTACACGCAATGGAAAGGTAGTAAGAGATATAAGGAATGGGCAAGCAGTGGTCATCCAATCCTACTACATTGCCCAATCTGTGGTAAAGGGTCTCTGTTCTGGAACCGGCGCGACGAGGTGTATGAATGCCTTAACATAGAATGCCGGGCACGGGGAAACAACATTGATATGCTTTATCGCCCTTGCAGGGTCGCTCATGTTCAGGGTTCCAACAGAGAGGCTCATACTTCTGAATACCATGGTAGAAATTGGACTCTTCATGAAGTGAGGAATAATGTATGGTTGCTAGCTTTGTTACTTATATTTTCTTTGTTGATGCTTGGATTAGGAATAAGTGTTCTTGTTGGAAATTATATTCCAATCTGGCTGTTGCTTGGGTTCTCAGTTTTTTATTCTACTGAGAAATGGTTTCGCTATTACACTAAGAAATATAAGTGGATTGGGAAAATATATAGGTTATTATTAAATCTTAGTATATTGTCATTATTTGGCTATCTTGTTTGGTTTGGGGTTAAGTTATTTTCACATCAAGTCGTTTATAGTCCACTCGTCGGTAGCTTGTTGTTCATATTTGGTTTTGCTTTTTTTATTTATATGTGGAGAGTTGTTGCTAAAAACAGCTGGCGATGGCCAAGTATGAAACTGACCGTATTTTCCGTGATTTGTTTGTCTGTAGTCGTTGCTTTCGCTGGTGTTAGTCCATTTAGTGGGTATAAAGATAGCTTCATAAATGTGTTCACCGGTAGCAATGATTACGTTACCCAACCACCTGTCAACGACCTTACAACCCCTGCATCAGATTCCCCTGAGACACCAGCGGAATCACAGCAAACGACAATTCCTCCCGAGACCATGGGCATAGATAGTCGAACCGGCACATATGATAACTATTATCTAGGTCTTGTTAAGGAACCCGATGGGGTTATGTCTGGAAACGATTGTTATGGGGAATTCATAGTCCTCATAAATAGCAGAGATGCGAAGAATCCCACTTATTCAGAATTACTTGACTTTCTGAAGTCAGATGCAACAGACGAATTCCCTTATCAGTATACTCTCCCACCTTTAGGTTTCTATTACGGCGAAGCGGAAGATAATATCGATTTGAGCAGGCTCAAAAGCATTATTGACGGCACGGCTAAACCCAGCCCACCAAAAATATGTGCCGATTTTACAGAAAGACTTCACAACGAAGCGGAAATGGCGGGAATCAGGTGTGCCTACGTTAGTCTCGAAATGATTGGCTATACCGACCCATACAACCTGGGAATAGAATCAGATGCAGGACATGCCTGTAATGCGTTTGAGACCATCGATAGAGGGCTTGTCTACATAGATTGTACCGGAATTTCGGATAGTTACGGACCTGTTAACAACGACATGATAGTCGATATTGAGACCGGAGAACAATATGACCCCCAGTTTCTATTTCCTAGCGGTGGATGGTATATACCCAGTGGTGTGATGGGAACAGTCACCAGTATTTTCATAACCTGGGACGGAGATTGGAGGTGACGCCATGCCATTTTGTCGTAATTGTGGAAAGGAAGTAAACGAGGGGGTCAAGTTTTGCCCTAAGTGTGGGAAACCTCTTACTGACATGCACGGGGAGCAAGTAGCTACTTCTGCTTTGTACAAGGAAATGAGCGCTAAGTATGAAGATTTGGTGCCTCAGACTATTGCGAGCAATACATCTTCAGAAGCGCAAGAAGAAACAGAAGCTGCCCAGCTAGAGACATTAAGGGCTGAGATGAAGCGGGACCTCCGCGGTTGGGGTTTCAGTCTTGCCGGGATTGGAATCATCAGCATTGTGCTTTCAGAATTTCTAGACCCAGTATGGGGTGGCATTCTCATTGCCCTCGGTGTACTGTGCTTCCTTATTAAACGACGGGGTATGTATATTGCAATTGGAGCAGGGCTAATGATTGCTGGCATTATAAACATTTTTGGTGGAGGATTTGGAGGCTGGACTATATTTGGTATTTTCCAGATAGGTTTCGCAATACATGAGATTCGCAAGTTCTGGAAATATGCTTGAGTAAAGGGATTTGAAAACAATGACCTAACTGTCATAGGTGAATCGGATAAAGGAGGTGTGTTTATGCCATTCTGCCCTAATTGTGGAAAAGAGGTAAGCAAGGATACGAAGTTCTGCCCTAAGTGTGGCCAGAGGCTTAAAGAAGGATTTACGCCTGAGGATAGACAGAAGTATATTGAGGAGTTCAAAGCTTCTGTTGAGGGAGAAAAACCGCCGAAGAAGACAAAAATGAGCAAGAAGAAACTAGCAGGAATCATAGGGAGTTGCATCATAGCTGTCATTGTGATTGCCATGGCCATCTCGAGTCAACCTACTGCCACACATCCATCTGTCACCACAACATATGAGCCACCAATCCCAGCTCACTTTACTACTTATACTCTTGAGGGGCTTTTCAGCATATCCTATCCTTCAAATTGGCAGGTTATTACATCAACGATAGAAGAGATGTTTGAAGATGTCAAAGGAGAAATACAGGCTGAGGACCCCACAGTATATTTAGAGAATATTACTGTGTTATTTGGTGCTGGAAACGAGATTCCGGAAGGATACTATTATCCAAGCGTAAATATCGCGACTGACCTGAGGTCTCTGGGTTACCGGACACTAGAAGAGGTACATGAAGCAACTAGTTTGTACGAGAGAGAGAATACACCAGGATATAAGGAGTTATCGGTAAACTGGACGAAAGTGGATGGGAGGGATGCTGTTATCACTGACTCTGAGGACAATGAACCTGGTTATGGGAGGTGGTGGCACACACATATGCTTACTGTTCAAGGTGATTTTGTATGGCTCGTTAGTTGTTCATGTGAATATCAAGATTTCGATGGTTATGAGGACACGTTTCATAGCATTGTTAGAAGTCTTAGAATACTAAACTAATGGTTAGTGGATGATATACCTACTAGACTAGGCTGTCATAGGGGGCATGGAATATTACATCACCGACTAAGGGGCAAGGATTAGCCTAGGTATTTGGCCTTAAAAATGGGGAACTAGCTTTGTAAATAAACCGGTTAAAGGAGGTGAGGCTATGCCATTTTGCTCTAATTGTGGAAAGGAAGTAAACGAGGGGGTCAAGTTTTGCCCCAAGTGTGGGAAACGGCTTATCAAAACACAAAGAGAGCAGACAGCCACTTCTGCTTTGTACAAGGAAGTGAGTGGCGTAGAGCAAAGGACACATGTCAATTGGTTTGAAAGACACCTGAACTGGACTATGGTGTTAGCATGGGTGGGTGCTTGTGTAATAGCTGTTATTGTCGCACTCCCCATAGCACTAATAAACTCTTACATGTCTGAGGAGGCACTGTACGGTATAGAAATTATTATTAACTTAATAGTAATCCTTCCAGTGGCTGTGTGGGTTCTCAGAAAAAAGAACCGGAGCATGTGGTGGCTATTGATTTCGGGCTCACCCTTCTTCTTGCTTCTCAGCAATAAAAGTCTCCCCCAGGCAAAGGATATGTAAAGATGGATTTTTCTCTCATAACAATGCCCATATATACTTCTGTATTGTCGATGGGGATATTGTATGCAGTATCACGCCAAAAATATTCTTGTATATGTTTCACGATTTTTGGCTCTTCAGTTGCGGTCCCTATTTTCCTTTGGCAACTTGGAGTGGGCTTCGGCATAGCTTTTGCAATTTGGTTCGGGGCATGGATTATTCTATACACCTATCTTGTAAAAAAACATCATGGGCTGTTAGAAAAATTAGATGAAGAGCTTGGTAAGAAAAAATCTAAAAAGTAAGGCTGAGGCTATCAGGCAGTATATTCGCCAGCAAGGAGCATCACTTGAGATGCAAAATCAAGCTGCCGAGATAAAGATACTGGGGGATAACCCTGATATAAAACCAAGTGGTGATAGAAAATTATCCTTACATGATGAAAGAATGAAATTAAAGGATTTGGGTATATCTGAAATACAGTCTCCCTGTTGGCAAGTTCCCTTTTAGTGGTGTCCGATAATTCCGTTTACCGTCACCGCTCACGTTCAAACTAAAGCTGGAAAATTGGCGTTAATTTGGCGTTAAACTGAAAAGAACTAGTTGTCACCAAACATTACTCTAGCTTCAAAACAGGATTTTGGCGATTGACACAAAGGGTCTAGTTTGAACGTAAAACGACTGTTTGACGTTTTAGCTTAGAATTATGAGTCCTCTGCTCTACCACTGAGCTACGCTGCCACAACGGAAAGTAGTTTA
>CAZDXE010000059.1:0-7027 GCA_964509565.1 uncultured Dehalococcoidales bacterium
AATGTTCAGCTGCTAGATTCCCATCTTTCACTACATATTTGATGTTTTCTTTATCCAGCAGGATATCTACGTTTTTACTGGGGTCCTTCTTAAGTACAAGTAAATCAGCTAATTTCCCTTTTTCTATAGTGCCTACCTTATCACCGATACTGCAAGCTTCAGCTCCGAATTTGGTGGCCGAAGTAATTGCTTGTAAAGGAGTCATTCCCAGGAGGTCTACAAGGAGCTTAATTTCCCCGATATTATATTTCCCGTAGGGCGTAATAGGGTCTGCCCATGCGTCGGTGCCCAGGAGAATCTTCACGCCGTTTTTGATTGCCCTTTTCCAGCCATTTATCAAATACTGTGGTAATTTCTTATCTGCATTAGTTCCAAGAAAATTTATTGATAGTGTGGGTGTAAGAAAAATGTTTTTCTCGGCCATCTTTTTGCATGTTTCTTCGTCCAGTTCGTCTCCATCTTCATTGTCGCCATGTTCAATTGAGTTCACCCCAAGTTCTACTATAGTTTTGACACTTTGCAAGTTTTCTGCGTGGCACATCACTTTCAAGCCAAGCATGTGAGATTCATCCATGATCGTCTCCATTTCTTCCATGCTGAAGTGCATATCCGTACATCTTTCCTTCTCCCAGGCGCTACCGCCTGTTGCCCAGAATTTAATGTGGTCGACATTCTGGGCAACCAGCTTGCGGATTGCTTTGCGGATCTCTTCTATACCGTCAACTGTTTGAGCCTTGGGGCGGCCTTGGTCAGCCCATTCTTCCGGAATCTCATATATGTCCCTGCGTACAGAGTCCCCATGTCCTCTTGTCCGACAAAGCCCAAGTCCACAAGCTAGTATTCGTGGGCCGGGTATTGTTCCTTCTTCTATCGCTCTCTTCAAATAAATATCATATCTTGAGCCTCCGCTTCTTACCGCCGTAAATCCGTGGTCCAGAAGTTTCCCCGCTTCAGCGACTGTTCTAATAGCCTGGAGGTAATTTGGTTCAATAATGTTATCTATGAGTGGTCCACGTGCAACGCCTATAATGTGGACATGAACATCTATTAAACCAGGCATTAGATAGAATCCAGATATGTCAACTTTCTGGATACTATCCTCTAGCTTCACTGACTTTCTATCGCCTACTTCTTCTATTACACCATTTCTCACAACGATAGTGGTACCCTTAACAGGAGCATCTCCATTCCCATCTATTAGTGTTGCACCAATCAACGCATATTCCTTCTCTAATTTCATATTGTTCATAGTTCTTGGCCCTCCTTTATAATCATAGGCTATTATACACTTTTTGTTAGGGGGTTTTGTGCTGGTTGGTCACATAGGTAACACCAAATCCTGGGAGAATGTATTTATTTCAACAGCCATAATTATTTAAGCCTGCTATGTACCCATTGCAGATAGGATAATCATTACTGCAAGCCAGAGAGAGAGCAGGGCCCAACCGCGAGCTCTAGGTTTCTCCCTGAAATATGCTATAGCTGTGGCCATCAATGCCACAGAAGCACAGGAACAACCTATCACCAGCCCAAGCTGGATAAATCCGTCGCCAGTATTTAAATTATGTAGCCAGAAATTCCCTCCTGGGAATCCCTTACCCACCTGTAGCCAGATCATTTCAGGGCTTTTCCCTTCCCAAATGGCAGGGAAGAGGTAGTGGGGGTTCATGAAATTGTTATCTAGAGATGCTATGGCTACTACAGGTCCTATTGTGCAGATCACTGCTGCCGTGATGCAAAGCCAGTAGATACATCTTCCATAAACAATCTGTGGAAGAGGGATCTTAGGTTTATCCATATATCTTACCTGCCACCTCTAAATTTGGGAAATTTACCTATTATAGCGAGGACAACTCCCGCCATGATAATTAACAATGTCACTACGTGGGCTGCTCCAGGAAGGCTGGGAATACACCCCAGGTTTACCAAACCTTTGGTTACCAGCCCAAAGCTTGAAAAAACCATTATCCCGATCAAAATGAATCTTATAGAAGTAGCTCTGACTCTAATTAGAACATGTGCTCCTATTATTCCTCCAATAACTTGTCCAGCCAGCCATGGGGCTACAAACAATGGAATTATTGCTCCGGCATGAAGATAAGGCCACACCGCTGTGCCACCACTCATACCGATTAGGATTCCACTAAAAGCAGCTGCTACCTTAAGTGGGATTTCCATTATGAGATTCATTGAAGGGACTATCGCCCATCCTGCACCTAAACCGAAAAAACCAGAAATCATACCAATTCCACATGTAGCCACAAGTCCCCATCCAGCTCTGGTTGCCTGATAAGCAACAACTTTTTCCAGAGATTTTTCATAGTAAGATTGAGTGATTCCTAACCGTTGAGTAAAGCGATCTACCTTCTTCACTTCAGGCCATTCTCTTTTCACACCTCCCCGAAGGAAGTAGAGAGCAATCGCCAGAACAATGCCTCCAAGCGCTATTCTCAGAATTCCCTCTCCACTTGCCCCTGATTGGTTGGCTGCCCATATTGCGCATTTAGCACCTATGAAGCCGCCTATTCCATAACCACAGCAGCAGTAGATTGAGAGTTTTAGGTTGCCTATCCCGCTCTTCATAAATGGCCCTGTTGATACCAGGCCACTGAACATAGCTACTATCAGGCCAGTTCCTCTAATTATCAGGCTGTCAACAGGTGTGAAAGCCAGCATAAGGGGTGTGAACAGAACTCCACCTCCAATCCCAGCCACAACGGCGATGGTGGCAATCACAAAACCCAGTAAGAAGAATCCAAAAAGTAATCCAGTTATGCTGGTTAGAGACATACCTTCATGAGGTGTTTCTACTCCCCTTGATATTAGCAGCAGAGCTATGTACGATAGAATAACCACGGCCAGCATTACACTTATTCCAAGCCATGGCGATTTAAGTAGCCTATTCATATTCGGTAACCCATAAATTGATAGAATACATTCCAGAGATTTTTGGCCTCCACAAATTTCATCACAGACTATTGCTGCCTGTCTATTTCTTAGAATATTGAAAACTCAAAAGTTTGCATTGGTTGGTCACATAGGTAACACCAAATCCTGGGAGAATGTATTTATTTCAACAGCCATAATTATTTAAGCCTGCTATGTACCCATTGCAGATAGGATAATCATTACTGCAAGCCAGAGAGAGAGCAGGGCCCAACCGCGAGCTCTAGGTTTCTCCCTGAAATATGCTATAGCTGTGGCCATCAATGCCACAGAAGCACAGGAACAACCTATCACCAGCCCAAGCTGGATAAATCCGTCGCCAGTATTTAAATTATGTAGCCAGAAATTCCCTCCTGGGAATCCCTTACCCACCTGTAGCCAGATCATTTCAGGGCTTTTCCCTTCCCAAATGGCAGGGAAGAGGTAGTGGGGGTTCATGAAATTGTTATCTAGAGATGCTATGGCTACTACAGGTCCTATTGTGCAGATCACTGCTGCCGTGATGCAAAGCCAGTAGATACATCTTCCATAAACAATCTGTGGAAGAGGGATCTTAGGTTTATCCATATATCTTACCTGCCACCTCTAAATTTGGGAAATTTACCTATTATAGCGAGGACAACTCCCGCCATGATAATTAACAATGTCACTACGTGGGCTGCTCCAGGAAGGCTGGGAATACACCCCAGGTTTACCAAACCTTTGGTTACCAGCCCAAAGCTTGAAAAAACCATTATCCCGATCAAAATGAATCTTATAGAAGTAGCTCTGACTCTAATTAGAACATGTGCTCCTATTATTCCTCCAATAACTTGTCCAGCCAGCCATGGGGCTACAAACAATGGAATTATTGCTCCGGCATGAAGATAAGGCCACACCGCTGTGCCACCACTCATACCGATTAGGATTCCACTAAAAGCAGCTGCTACCTTAAGTGGGATTTCCATTATGAGATTCATTGAAGGGACTATCGCCCATCCTGCACCTAAACCGAAAAAACCAGAAATCATACCAATTCCACATGTAGCCACAAGTCCCCATCCAGCTCTGGTTGCCTGATAAGCAACAACTTTTTCCAGAGATTTTTCATAGTAAGATTGAGTGATTCCTAACCGTTGAGTAAAGCGATCTACCTTCTTCACTTCAGGCCATTCTCTTTTCACACCTCCCCGAAGGAAGTAGAGAGCAATCGCCAGAACAATGCCTCCAAGCGCTATTCTCAGAATTCCCTCTCCACTTGCCCCTGATTGGTTGGCTGCCCATATTGCGCATTTAGCACCTATGAAGCCGCCTATTCCATAACCACAGCAGCAGTAGATTGAGAGTTTTAGGTTGCCTATCCCGCTCTTCATAAATGGCCCTGTTGATACCAGGCCACTGAACATAGCTACTATCAGGCCAGTTCCTCTAATTATCAGGCTGTCAACAGGTGTGAAAGCCAGCATAAGGGGTGTGAACAGAACTCCACCTCCAATCCCAGCCACAACGGCGATGGTGGCAATCACAAAACCCAGTAAGAAGAATCCAAAAAGTAATCCAGTTATGCTGGTTAGAGACATACCTTCATGAGGTGTTTCTACTCCCCTTGATATTAGCAGCAGAGCTATGTACGATAGAATAACCACGACTAGCATTACGCTTAGTTCAAGCCATGGCGATCTAGACAATTCTATGTGCTTAGTTTGTACCGTCACACTCTTAGCTTAGCCTGTGAAGAATTCTTCAATGACATCCAAATTCCTTCTCTTGATGACCAGATCAAACATTTTGTCTTTCGCCTCTGCTGGGAGTAGTTCAATGCTTTTAGTGGTGGCAGAATCGAATTTGGCCATTGGGTAGAACTCTAAAACCCTATCTTTCTGTTCTTTTGTGCATTGCAATTGAAGTACTTTCATTCCTGCTAATACATCTTTAGCCACATTGGCCAAGCCAACCTGGTTCAATTTATCGTATCTCTCTTCGTTAATCCATAAATTGATAGAATACATTTCAGAGATTTTTGACCTCCTTGAATTTCATCACAGGCTGTTGCTGCCTGTCTATTCCTTATAACATTGAAAGCCCAAATATAGGTTGCCTTTTGTTCAAATATTCCTCTGTGCAGAAGGGAGAGCCAAACCCATACTCATGAGTGCACTTCATCAGATTATCAAACACCTCTGGTCTGAAGATAAGTTTGGTGGGCTTAACCTTATCCTGTATCATACTTCTAATCATAGTTCCACTAAATGCTTGTTTTTCCTGGCTATGCCCACAGAGTCCTGAGTAAGTCACCTCTCCACATATTGGGCAATACCACCATTCCAAAATACGTATTGGTTTGATATTCAGGCTAGCCTCAGGAATTTGATCAAATATTCTATGTGCATCATACGGATCATAGTAAGTGCCTACGCCGGCATGATCTCTACCGAACATATGATGGGTGCAACCCAAATTCTCTCTCAAAATGGCATGAAAGATAGCCTCTTTTGGCCCGGCGTATCGCATATCCCATAAAGCAATAGAAACCATATGTATATCATCTCTAAAATATCTAGCTTCATGTAGTACTTGGTGTCCTAAGACAATAGCCTCATCTATGTAGTCTCCCACTCGCTTTGGTCCAATTATGCAACTCACCAGTATTCCTGTTTGTAGTTTTTCCACTGGGAGTTCGCCATTGGCAGAAAACCAGGCTCCTTTCATTAGCCATTCATGACCGCTATGAGGCACATTTCTAGTTTGGTGTGCCACTATTCTCTGCCAGCCTCTCTCCGCAAATTTTTCCCTCATTTCCTTAGGTGTATACCAAAACTTATCAAATGGTGGATTAAATCTGGGGGTATTCACTAAGGTGACTTTTCCCTCGATGAAGCTGTTTCCCATCTCATTAAGCATTCTTACCCCAGGGTGTTTTGCATCAGTTGTGCCCAGCACAGACTGTGCTATTTTTGCCTTATCGTAACTAAATATTTGCTTTACCTCTAAGGTAGCCAAAGCCTTATCTTGATAAACGAGCAGAACAGTGTTTCCTGTCTTAATTCCTTTCTCATTGATTTCCTCACTGGAGATGTCAAACACAATCGGGATAGGCCAAAGTATACCGTTCACCAATGTCATCTTCTCGCACACTGTCTCTACATCTGCTTTGCCCATAAAGCCTTCCAAGGGGGTAAAAAAGCCATAGGCGATGTTGATGCACTCTCTAGCGATTCGCCCGGTAATAGCTATCTGTTTTAGTCCTCTAACACAGTCCTTCGCCTCAGACGGCGAAGCCATCACTCTGTCCACAATCTCTTTGCCGCCATGTCCTACGTATCTCATTTTAGTGCCATCCTTTTAAATCTTCAGAATAAATCTGCCCACATACAACTTTGTCTTCACTTATTAGCCCCTTTTTGAGAAGCGAAAGTTCCGAACCTTCATGGGTTTCATAGAAATGACCCCATATAAAGAATTCCTCCCTATAGTTATTTCTTAGCCACCTAAAAAGTTCTTCTACCCAATAATTCCCTTCGTAGATTATTTGTTCACTGTCAATGCCGGGATATTGAAGCGTCAACCAGCTGGTATCCTGTGATGCTTCATTCCAGAAGTCAAAACCTTCCGCAAAACCACATTGTTTCGATAGCAGGCCATTACCCACAAATCCGGCGGTAAGGTAACCATTTTTCTTCAAGATTTGAGCGACTGAAGGCCCAGTTATAGAACAATAAGGATCTCTCATTCCATGCTTATTCGGATATTTTCCAGTAATTACTGAGCCCATAGCTATAGGAGTGAGTTCGGAGGAGGTGATACAGGTTTCGAACCTCACTCCTTCTTTAGCTGCTTGGTCAATTGCGGGAGTATTTATTCTCTTGTAGCCATAGCAATTCAAGTGGTCAGGCCGAACCTCATCCAAGCTGATAATAATGATATTTCTCTTTGCCATCTCTGTTTTCCTTAATGTTGGCGCTCCAAATTCACATGTATCCCAGTTGACGCATTCTTTGCATTGCCTTTTCCTTATCTTGCCTTCTGCCGGCTCTTTCAGGCACATTTTCGATGTCCTGTTCCCAGGCAGGCACACCAACTTCCCCTGGGTTACTGGTAGTTC
>CAZDXE010000060.1:0-6992 GCA_964509565.1 uncultured Dehalococcoidales bacterium
GACCGATGTACGGGAGTTTTTCCGTCCTAACCTGTGGCCAAATACCCCTGACATTTTGAGCGACTATCTCAGGGATGGTGGGCGACCGGCATTCATGACACGACTGGTACTGGCAGCGACTCTTGGAGCTAACTACGGAATTTATGGTCCTGCTTTTGAGCTCTGTGAAAATCGCCGGAAAGACAAGGAAAGCGAAGAATATCTAAACTCGGAAAAATATGAACTGAAGCAGTGGGACATCAAGAGCCCCAGCAGCCTGAAGGATCTTATTGCCCGGGTAAATCGTATCCGCAGGGAAAACCCAGCCCTCCAGAGCGACCTAAGTCTGTGTTTCCATTCAGTAGATAATGACCGGCTTATTTGCTATAGCAAGCGCACTGAAGACCATGCCAATGTAATATTAGTCGTGATTAATCTGGATTACCGACACAAACAGTCGGGCTGGGTAGACCTCTCCCTTGAGGAACTGGGGCTCGATTCTGCTCAGCGTTATGAAGTGAAAGATCTTCTGACAGATACTACCTACCGGTGGCAGGGCCCTCGAAACTACGTGGAGCTTGACCCTAAAAAAATACCAGCACATATCTTGCGAGTAATACGGGACATTGACAAGAAAAAGTAATATAATATCATATGTAGAAAAGGCTGATTATCATGGCAACCAGTGATAAAAGATATTTCTGGCGGGATGATGACCCTCTCTGGTATAAAGATGCTGTTATTTATGAGATTCACGTCCGCGCTTTCCATGATAGTGACGGTGACGGCGTCGGCGACTTCCCCGGACTAACGGAAAAACTTGATTATCTTCAGGACCTGGGGGTCACGGCTATTTGGCTCCTGCCATTCTATCCTTCTCCATTCAAGGACGATGGTTACGACGTCTCGGACTATACCAGTGTTCATCCTACTTATGGGACGCTTCATGACTTCAGGAACTTTCTCAGGGAGGCTAATTACCGGGGCTTGCGTGTAATCAATGAGTTAATTATCAATCACACATCAGACCAACATATCTGGTTCCAGAAGGCGCGGCGTGCCGCACCCGGAAGCCAAGGGCATGATTTTTACGTCTGGAGCAATACCCGGGACAAATACAAAGAAGCCCGGATAATCTTCAAGGATTTCGAGTCATCAAACTGGGCCTGGGACCCGATAGCTGGAGCTTATTACTGGCACCGGTTCTACTCGCACCAACCTGACCTCAATTTCGATAGCCCTCTGGTACGGCAGGCTATATCGCGAGTTATAGATTTCTGGCTCCATATGGGAGTTTCTGGGCTTCGCTTAGATGCCGTGCCCTATCTCTGCGAGTGTGATGATACCAACTGTGAGAACCTGCCGGAGACGCACAGCATTCTGAAGGAACTCCGCCGTCATGTGGATGAACGGTTCAAGAACCGCATGCTGCTGGCGGAGGCAAATCAGTGGTCTGAGGACGCTGTCGCTTACTTCGGCGAGGGTGACGAGTGCCATATGGCCTATCACTTTCCTCTAATGCCACGCATGTTTATGGCTATCCGCATGGAAGACCGTTTCCCCATCACCGATATCCTTCAGCATACACCTTCCGTCCCCGAGGACTGCCAGTGGGCTCTGTTCCTCCGCAACCACGATGAACTCACCCTGGAGATGGTTACCGATGAGGAGCGGGACTACATGTACCGAGTATATGCCCACGATGCCCAAGCTCGAATCAACCTCGGCATCCGCCGTCGTCTGGCGCCACTTCTCAATAATGACCGGAAGAAAATCGAGCTGATGAATGGACTCCTCTTCTCCCTGCCCGGGACACCGATAATCTACTACGGGGATGAGATTGGCATGGGCGACAACTTCTATCTGGGCGACCGTAACGGCGTGCGTACCCCGATGCAGTGGAGCACTGACCGAAACGCTGGTTTTTCCCGTGCCAACCCGCAGCAACTCTATTTACCAGTCATCATCGACCCCGAGTACCACTACGAGGCGGTGAATGTAGAGACCCTACAGAATAACCGGGATTCTCTTTTGTGGTGGATGAAGCGTCTTATCGCACAGCGAAAGCGCTTCAAAGCCTTCGGCCGGGGTAGCCTTGAGTTTATTAACCCGGAGAACCAAAAAGTACTGACTTTCGTCCGTCGCTATGAGAACGAGACCATCCTGGTAGTGGCCAATCTTTCGAGACTGGCGCAGCATACCAGTCTTAATCTTACTGAATTCACTGAGAAGGTGCCCGTTGAGATATTTGGGAAGACGGAGTTCCCCGTTATTGGAGAAGCCCCGTATTTGGTTACCCTGAGTCCATATGCTTTCTACTGGTTTTCCTTGGAATCTAGGAAACCGGAAGCAATCGATTTGAGCACGGCACCTGCGGAGGTTTTAGTACCAAATATTGCGGTTACTGGAGATTGGAAGGAAATATATAAGCGCGAAAAAAAGCCGGCTTTGGAAACAGCACTATTAGGCTATGTCAGGCAGCGACGCTGGTTTGGCGGCAAGGCGCGTTACATTCGGTCATCAGAGATACAGGATGTCATTGCCATACCTTATGGTTCCTCTATATCTCACCTTATCTTGCTCAGAATAGATTACTCTGAAGGAGAGCCTGAGACTTACCTGCTCCCAATTGCTTCTGCTTCGGGAGAACGGGCAAGCCAGATTATGGATAAGCTACCTCAAGCAGTTGTTGCTCATCTGGATTTGGGAAGTAAAAGCGCCAGCGGTGAGGGCGTTATTTATGATGCCATGGCCGAACCAGATTTCCGCGACGCTTTGCTTAATGCCATGGCTCGACGACAACGGTTCAAAGGGAAAAAAGGAGAGGCCGTTGCTGCTTATACCCGAAGTGTTTTTCGCAGGATACGCGGGCCAGCTAGCGAGTCCCTTGAATCTTCTCTTCTCAAAGGAGAACAGACCAATACATCGGCGGTGTATGGTGATAGGTTCAAGTTAAAGCTCTTTCGCCGTCTGGAAGAGGGGATTAGCCCTGAACTCGAAATAGGGCGCTTCCTTACCGGTAAGGAAGCTTTTACCAATGCTCCACCGGTGGCTGGGGTTATTGAGTACCAAACCCGCCGTGCTGAACCGATTACTCTGGCTATCCTTCATGGCTATGTGCATAATGAGGGAAATGCCTGGCAGTACACACTAGATTCACTGGGCTATTACTTTGAACAGGTTCTAGCAAATTCGGGAGTAGAAGTCCCAATGCCCGTTGGAGCTTCTCTGCTTGACATCAGCGATGAGAACGTGCCAGACGTAATCACAGATGCCATTGGCCCTTATCTGGTCTCGGCCCAACTCTTAGGCCAGCGCACTGCCGAGTTACATTTAGCACTGGCTTCGGCTATCGATGACCTGAACTTTGTTCCAGAGCCTTTTTCGGTAACCTACCAGCGATCCCTCTCCCACGGTATGAGGGGATTTGCCATTCAGGTTTTACAACTGTTACGTCAACATCTAAGACGCCTCCCCGACGATGTAAAGGCGGATGCGCGAAAGGTTCTTACCCTGGAAGATACCATCATCGGGAGCTTTAAGGACATCCCCAAGCACAAGATATCTGGGATGCGTACCCGCTGCCACGGTGACTACCACCTGGGGCAGGTTCTTTATACTGGCAAAGACTTCGTTACCATTGACTTTGAAGGTGAACCGGCTCGGCATCTGGGTGAGCGCCGGATTAAACGCTCGCCCCTACAGGATGTTGCCGGCATGATACGCTCTTTTCACTATGCTGCCCGTGCCGCCCTGCGCCGTCAGGCGTCGACTGTACTTCGGCCAGAGGATATCCCAATGCTAGGGGAATGGGCAAAGTCCTGGTATCTATGGGTTTCGGCTACATTCCTGAAGTCCTACCTAGACATAATGCTAGATACCCCCATAGTACCCCAGAGTCGAGAAGGCATAAGAGTTATTTTGGGCGTATACCTTCTTGACAAAGCCTTGTACGAAGTAAATTATGAACTCAACAATCGTCCGGACTGGGTTGGATTGCCTCTTCAGGGTATATTGCAGATGTTAGAGGCTGAGACAGAGCCTCGCAAGACCGTGGCTCAAGCAACACAAGAGCCTGAGGAGACGACTAAAGAGGCTCGAGGGAAAGCCGAGCAGAAGGCCGAAAATTGAGTTCTCTTCCGAGTGTTCGCTTTTTCCATCAACTAGCCCACCTATATGGTGTGCAAACGGCCTATTATGATGTATTTCACCGTCGACAGTGGGCTTCCGTCGAATCTATACTAGCGGTACTCCGGTTAGTAGGAGCTCCAATCACAACGTTTCAAGACATCCCATCGGCATATCGGGAGCGGAAACAAGCACTGTGGCAGCGCCCAATGGAGCCTGTAGTTGTGGCTTGGGATAGTGAACCGTTCCTAGTCGAGGTTAGACTTCCGCTTAGTGATGCCAATGCCGCCGTGAACTGTCATCTGAAATTGGAGACAGGTGAAGAGCTACAATGGGAGTGGCGTGGTGGTGACTCAGATATACTTGAAACTGCGGAGGTTGAGGGGGTAAAATATGCGGTCAAACAGTTACCCTTAACAAGTCGCTTACCCTGGGGATACCATCGACTCACTCTGGAGTTGGCCGGGCGACTGGAAGATAGTCTACTCATATCAGCACCTATTAAGGCTTATACTCCTCCAGGCGAATCTGAAAACCGGTGTTGGGGAGTCTTTCTTCCACTATATAGCCTTTATGCCCGGAAAAGCTGGGGAAGTGGTGATTTCTCGGATCTAGAAGAGTTAATGTGCTGGATCAGTGGAATGGGTGGGCGTGTAGTGGCTACCTTACCTCTGCTGGCCACTTTTCTAGATGAGGCTTTTGACCCCAGCCCTTATCTTCCAGCCAGCCGCTTATTATGGAACGAGTTTTATCTAGACATAAGAAAAGCTCCAGACTTACAGGAGTGCTCTTCGGCACAGTCAATCATAGCTTCGCCGTCATTTCAAGATGAGATGGAAGCTCTGCGTAGTGTGCCATTGGTAAACTACTCACGGCAGATGGCATTGAAGCGTAAAGCTCTGGGAGAGCTGAGCCAGTGCTTCTTTAGTGGTGAAACTAAACGGCTCGAGGACCTCCACCGTTTCTGTGAGGCAAATCCGGTGATTGAAGATTACGCTCAATTCCGAGCTACCTTTGAAAAACAGCTTGTTCCGTGGCGGGCATGGCCGCAGCCACTTAGGGAAGGCTTCCTGAGGGAAGGTGATTACAGCGAGGGAAATAAGCGCTACCACCTCTATGTGCAGTGGCTAGCCAATCAGCAAATAGAACGTATCTCAGAAAAGGCTAGAGAGAAAAATCTCCAATTGTATTTAGACTTGCCCCTGGGGGTTCATCCTGATGGCTACGATGTATGGCGCGAACGTGATGCGTTTATTCTGGATACTTCAGCTGGAGCGCCACCGGATGCCATTTTTACCAGAGGACAGAACTGGGGATTCCCACCGCTACATCCAGAAAGAACCAGAGAGCAGGGTTATCGGTACGTAATCGCTTACCTCCGTCATCACTTTCGGCACGCGGGCATTCTTCGTATTGACCATGTGATGGGTCTCCATCGACTCTTCTGTATTCCAAACGGCATGGAAGCCTGCCAGGGAATCTACCTGCGCTATCGGGCTGAGGAACTCTACGCTATTCTAAGTCTGGAGTCCCACCGCAATAGGACTGTCATTGTTGGCGAGGACTTGGGCACCGTGCCGCCTTATGTTAGGCGCGCTATGAGGAAACATGCTTTGCACCGCATGTACGTGGTGCATTACGAGCTTGCCTCAGATCCCAAGAAAGGACTACCTACTGTCTCTCGTGATTCAGTAGCCAGTCTTAATACGCATGATATGCCCCCCTTCGCTTCCTTCTGGCAAGGTTTGGACATTGAAGAACGGCTGGACCTCGGTCTCTTAGACAAGGCAGGCGCAAGACGGGAGAAGAAGAATTTGGCAGATATGAAAAGAGCCTTGATTACTTTCTTGCAAGACGGAGGTTGGCTACAAGAACGGCGGGAGAATATGACTGATGTTCTTAAAGCTTGTTTATCATTTCTGGCGGCTAGCCAAACTCCAATGGTTCTCCTTAATCTGGAAGACCTGTGGCTGGAGACACGACCCCAGAACGTGCCTAGTACCAGGGCAGAATGCCCAAACTGGCGGCGTAAGGCACGGTATGCCCTCGAAGAGTTTTGTCAAATGCCTCAGGTAGTTGATACACTGCGGACTATAAATGAACTTCGAAAGAGAGTATAGGCATCCTAATGGCAAAGAAACAAGTACAAAAGACATCAGGCCAAAGCTTTAGGTCTAAAATAAAAAAGCAACCAGAGTCACCCGAAGTGACCCCGCTCACGGAAGATGATCTTTACCTTTTTAATGAAGGTTCACACTTTCGGCTGTATGAGAAATTGGGGGCACATCAACTGACTGTTAACAACCAGAAAGGAACTTATTTTGCGGTATGGTCACCAGATGCCAAACAGGTTTCCGTTATCGGTGACTTCAATGGCTGGGATAGGACCCGCCATTATCTGCAACCAAAGGGACAATCAGGAATCTGGGAAGGATTTATTCCCGGAGTATCTAGTGGTGCACTTTATAAATACTACATCGCCTCTCGTTACAAAGGCTCCAAAATAGATAAAGCTGACCCTTTTGCGACTTATAATGAAATATCGCCCAAAACTGCCTCTATCGTCTGGGACCTTGAATATAATTGGAGAGACCAGGAATGGATGGCCAACCGACAGAAGCACAATGGGCTTGACGACCCAATAGCAATCTATGAAGTGCATCCGGGCTCCTGGAAAAGAATGCTAGAAGAAGGCAATCGCTCCCTTTCCTACCGTGAGTTGGCAAAGGAACTTGCTGATTACGCTCAGCAAATGGGGTTTACCCACGTAGAATTTCTCCCAATTATGGAGCACCCGTTCTTCGGTTCCTGGGGCTATCAAATCACGGGGTACTTTGCACCGTCGAGCCGTTACGGCACACCTCAGGACTTTATGTACTTGGTTG
>CAZDXE010000061.1:0-6953 GCA_964509565.1 uncultured Dehalococcoidales bacterium
TTTTTAACTGATGCTAGTACAGCCAGTCCTGATCTTGGAGGAGCTTGCACTACTATTCTGGCGATAGGTAAGGCAGCGAAGGATGGAGAGACTCTTTCTGGCCAGGTTGAAGAACTCTTCAGCATGACGCCGAGATTTGCTGTCGATATCCTGGTGAATGAGAAAACAGGGATTAAACTTATCGGCACTGCTGAGCCTCCCTGGATATGCCCTGCTCTGCATTACCTTAATAGCTGTGGCGTTGCCCTTCAGAGTAATTCTCGTTCTACTAAATATCCTGAACAAAGCGATATACAAAAATCGCTTTACGGCCGCGAAGGCATGAGAATATTGCAGGAGGCACATACGGCTAAGGAAGCAAAAGATATAGCCGAGGAAATAGCCCGAACTGGTGGTTGTCAACCCTGGGTGCCAGGAGCCTCTTATGGAGGAGGTTCCAGGACTTTTGCCGATAAAGATGAAGCTTACATAGTAGAGGGCTTTGGCCCCGGGAAATATGCCGTTGTCGGCCCTAAGAGAGATACGGCTTTTGCCCATGCGAATTATGTTATCTCTCCGAAGCTTAAGCGGTCGGAAGTAGCTCCTGTAGGCATTCGCCGAGCAAAGAGAGCTCAGGAGCTATTGAACCAGCGGCTGGAGACAACAGCCAGCGTGGCTTGCCCTACGGGAGCCGGGTCGCTCACGCAAGCGTACTTCTTCCGTATTCTTAGAGATCATCAATATGGCTTTGACCAGACATATGCCTACGATGACAGGGGGAATATCTCCGGCTGGGGTTATGCGACTACAAATCAGTTTGCTGTGGTCAGCGCTATTTCAGTTGATTACCCTGATTTGCTCAGTACCTGGTGGTCAACTCCTAATTTTGCGCCGTTTAGCCCGTTTATCCCTTTCTTTATCGGCATCAACCAGGTTCCACCAGCGTTTGCTGTGGGGAAAACAAACAGGACAGCGATTTTCCATGAGTTAGTTACTGCCATAGGATACAATCTTGGCTATGCAGATAAAGTACAGCAATTCTGGGAAGCCTTTGAGTTTCAAACCCTGCGCGAGATGTTCTACCCTTGGGGTGGAGTAGTGGCAGAGGCTAAAATTTCGATGAAGGCAGGAGACAGGAAAAAGGCAGAGGATTTGCTGTATAAATTTACCAGTAAAAAATGTGAACTGGCTTTGACCTACGCCGCAGAACTAAGAGAAAAGGTGAAGAGCGACTGCCTCGTGGAGCTGAAATAAGCCAAATGCTGAGCTTATTATTGAGCCAGTACGGGGTATTGATTCCTGCTGGTGCCTGGTATAAACTGAAACCAGACAATGGTTAAGATATTACATACAGCTGATATCCACCTTGGCTGCGAATTTCCTTTCCTGCGCCAGAAGGGCGGGGAACATAGAAACCAGCTTCTTAGAACTTTTGAGAAAATAGTTGATTTAGCTATAAGTGAGGATGTTTCTCTTCTTCTTATCGCTGGCGACCTTTTTAACACTAATCGTGTGCACGGAATCATTATCAGGAAGGTATTAGCTGCATTCAAAAAGCTGGAGGGCAAAGGCATCCGTGTATGCATTATCCCCGGAACCCATGATATTTATAATGAGGATTCCATATATCGGTTCGTGCATTTTCCCGCAAACGTTACAGTGTTTACTCCTGCGCATGACCGTGAGCTTTATGAAGACCTCGATTTGACAGTATATGGCGAGGTTTTCGATGGCAGGTATGTGGATGAAAGCCCTATTCAGCGATTGTCGTTGTCCGAAGACTCGAAATATCACGTTGGCATGGCTCACTGCTCTATCAAAATCGAAGGTTGGGTAGAAAAGGATGCCCTGTTGCTTGGCAGAAACGAGATAGCAAACTCGGGGCTCGACTACCTTGCCCTGGGGCACTGGCATTCTTTTCAGGACTTCAGCCAGGGGAATACGAAAACGTTCTACTGCGGGGCGCCTGAACCTGTATCCATGGACCAGGAAGGTGCGGGGAATGTGGTCATGGTTACCATGCGCGGGAAAGGGGATATCGCCGTCGAACCGATTCGTGTAGGCACCAGGCAATTCGCCAAGCTGACCATAGATGTTGGCTCCGTAAAGTCCATGGCTGATATTGTGCCGCTGGTTGAAGCTAAGGCTGACCCGAACCTGATTCTGGAACTAACGCTGAGAGGACTCTGTGGTATGGACTATGAGCTGAACCCCCGGGATATAGAGGATGAGCTGGGCGATAGATTCTTCTGTCTTCGAGTTGTGGACAAGTCGCACCCCAGGTTGGAGGAAGTAGCGCTTGAAAATATCCCCGAAGAAACAGTAAAAGGCAAGTTCATAAAAATCATGCAGGAGAGAATTGAGTCGGCTGGCAATGAAGAGGACAGGGAACTTTATGAGGAAGCTTTGAAACTGGGCTTTGCTTGCCTGCAGGGGCGTACACAGGTGATAGAGTGATACTTAAAAGGATAACAGTCAAAAGGCTTAAAGCCATAAGGCAGGATAAGACCATAGATTTCTCCCCGGAGCTGAACATCATCAAGGGAAGCGATAACGAAGCAGGGAAATCCTCGTTGCGCGTAGCCATAACCAAGGCACTATTCCAGGACCCGACTACTTCTCAAAAGGAAATACTTGGATTGACAAGCTGGGGCACAGACGAGCCGTGGGAAGTTGCCCTCGAATTCGACAGCGACTCGGAATCTTATCGCATAAGTAAAAGCTTGAAAGATGGCTCATGTGAGCTTACTCGCAGCGGCTCAGGTGAACGTTCCATTACCAACAAAAAGACTATCGCAGCCAGCATAGCCAGAATTACCGGTTGTCCAACGGAGACTTTTTTCGAAAGCACAGCATGCATCGGGCAGGACGAATTGATAAGGCTCATCCCTCCAAGCACGACCAATGCTGAAAAGAAGAGGGCATTTGGAACGATAGCTCAGAGATTGCAAGCCACAATCAGCGGGGCGGAAGAAATAGATGTCTCCGCTATTATCTCGAAGCTTTATGACAAAACACACAGGAAAAATGCTAACGGCCCCTATGCCAGGGTACAGCAAATCGCAGATAGAATTACAGGCCTGCAACGCGATAAACCTGAGCAAGAAGGAAAAATCAACAGTGTGATGGAGAATAGAAGAGAGTTAGACAGAGTTAAAAAAGAGCTGGCTAAAATAAGTGGAGACTTGCCTGTTAAGCAGCAACTGGTGGAGAAGAATGATAAGATAGTGGGATTGCAGGAAACTATCAAAAGAGATACGACCCAGTATGACAATTTCGGGAGGGCGAAGGAACTTAAGAGAAAGTTGGATGACATGGAGGAGAAATCAGGGGAATTTAGCTGTTTCGCCGGAGCAGAGGAGAGAATGGAGCAACTGGCTGAGGCGGAGAAGGAGCGCGGAGACCTGATAAAGCAAAAGGCTGACTTACAGGACAATGTGAGGACGCTCGCAAAGCGAAAGCCTCCCCTGTGGGTGCTTATATCAGGGGTGGCTCTGCTGGCAGGGGGGGTGGCAGGTTCGTTCGCCAACAAGCGCCTGGGCATTGTGACGGATGCAGGAGTTCTTTTCTTAGTGATTTGGGTAATTCTCCAGGTGGTGTGGAGGCGACAGGACAAGTTGATGCGGGGAAGAACAACACAAATAGAAGAGACTGTCCATGAGAAGGACGGAGAGATAAAGGCATTGTTGGAGCCTTTTGGGCTTTCGGACTATGTAGAATATCAAAGGCGACTTAATGAGTATGTGGAGAAGGAAGGGAAAGCGAGAGAACTACGAAATAAGCTAAGTGGAATACTGGGCGACAAAGATTGGGTGGAGTTCGAGGAGGAGAACAAAGACCTGGACATGCGAGTGACTGCCAGTCAAAAAGAGCTTCAGCAGCTTATCCCTTTCAAAAAGGAGCCACTTGACCTACAGAAACTGAAAAATGAAGTCTCCACATTACAGGGTAATAAGAAGTCGTTGGAGAGTGATGAAAGTGCTATTGAGCGGTTCTTTAAATTTACTGATGTAGATACGGACCACTTGGCCAGCATAGAAGAACAACTGAAATGGCTGGAGCAAGAGAGAGAATTCTGGGAAAGAAAGCGGAGGGTATTTGACATAACATACGAAGCCCTTGATGAAGCTAACAAGCAAACCCTTTCCAGGGCAGCCCTTGCCATGGAAAGCGGACTTGGCGGATACATATCCACCATAACCGATGGGAAATATAGCAGAGTTAAAATAAGTGATAAGGACTTATCTATCGAGACTTCCCCTCCTGAGAAAGAAGGATGGGTGAATGTCCTGGAGCTGAGCAAAGCAACGCAGGACCAGTTCTATATCTGTGCCAGATTCGCACTGGTAAAGCTGGTTACGGAGGGGAAAGCTCCACCTCTCCTGCTGGATGACCCTTTCGTTAATTTCCACCCTAAGAGGCTGGCCAGGATGATTTCGCTACTTCAAGAGCTGGCTAAGGAAAATCAAATCCTGCTATTTACCTGCAGCGACGCCTATGATGGTTGTGGTAACGTAATATCGCTCGGGTAATTACCAGCTTACAGACAAAGGCAACAAGCTCCTTAAGAGGAGGCTGGCATCTCAAAGATATATGTAGATGCGACAGCGTTTGAAATTTAGCATCGATTCAGGATTAAACAGATTGCCCTTCCGTTCAGAGAGTGACAGGGCGAGCTTCTGTTGCATGTGCAATGGATGTGTAACTTTAAGAGCTTATGTTAATGATTGTTCCCTGAACTGTAAATTGAGTTACGTCCTGGAAATCTTCGTTAGCCAGTCCGGCCTTTGTTAAATCCAATTCATAAGAACCGCTTTTGGCTGAGTCCAGGACTTTAAAGTTTGCTGTAGCCAGCACGCCTGCGGGGCTGGGGACAGAAGTTACTCCAACACGTGCCAGCGCCAGAGTAATCCACCCGCTCTGGTTGTCTATCCTGCTTATACCTACCAGGGGGGTGTCTCCCAGAAAGGTTCCTGGCTCGACAGCTAAAGCCTCCATGATATCGGGATCAAAATCCAGGTTTACCTCGCAGCCACTAACGCCCCAGCCTGATGGCTTAACTTTTATCTCGATGGTTATCTCATCACCGGGGTGGGCTTCAATAAGCAGCGGGCTTAGATATACGCCCTCTGCAGGCTCTGAAGGTGGTGGCTTTGCTGGTGTGGATGATGGTCCCCGTGCCCATGCACACGACATCATCAGAGGGCACAGACATAATATAGATAGCGCTGTGAGGCTGAGCATGATTTTGTATTTGACCGATGTCTTGTCCATGATTTTATCGTTGGTCTGTATCATTAGTCTGTTGCAGTTCCTCCTCCGATCCCCTCCGTGCTCTGGCCGCCTGTAGAAGAATCGTCTGGTCCTGGTACAGGGTTGGGAGATGTGTCGACAAGAGATTCACTGCCTCCCCCGTTAGGATTTACCCATATCTCGTAGGTTATCAGCGAGCCTCGGTGGAAGTGTATCCTGGTGTAGTCATCTATGTACTCCTCCCTGGTGTAAACTTCCCTGGTGTCGCTGATGATGTAGTAGTAATCGTCGCCTTCATTCTGCGGCGGGCCAACGACGTACTCTATTTCCCCTCGGTATGTTGTCACAGGATGAACTATGGTGACAGTGAGCAGGTCGTCCTCATTGGGTCCACCGTGGCGAGCATCGGCCTCGTCCGGGTGCTCCATCATGTCCACGATGCTGGTTATCGGCCAGGATATGGAGAGCAGTCCAATCGTGTTATCGACGAAGCAGCCACCGTCATCATCCCACAAGCCTATCTGTATATAAAGCAGGGCCAGGTCGGGGTCGGAGAAGCTGCGCTCGAAGATGAACCTGTCCCTGGTGAAGCTGTGACCGCTGGAGACCTTGCCACAGTCAAATCTGTGAATGTCCGCTGCAGAGTAGGGCAACTGTCTCAGGTCGTCTGCTTCAAGGGAGTGGTCGTTGGAACCGGCGGGTCTGCCACCTACCGTTCCCACCAGCGTGCGGGCGTAGATATCGCCCTTGCCTCTGCATAAACCGTCGCGGTCATTGTGAACTTTGGCGCCGACGAACTTGACCTTTATCTCCCCCAGTGGCCTGGTCTCATGAAGCTGAACATAGTTTAGCACCCGTATCCACTCACCACCGGGGTCGTCATCCTTGAATTTCGTTACTCCCTGTTCCATCGGATTGGCAAGCTCGATGCTGGGCAAGGCACCGCAGTACCCCTCGGTATCGGAGCCATCCGCCAGCATGCCAGACCAGTCCATTTCCTCGGCATCCGCCGCTCCTTCCGCGTAGTAGCTGGCTGCCAGTGCTCCACCCTCCAGACCGAAGCCTGTGTCGGAGGTTGTCACGAACGCCGCCGTCCCCATGTAATCGTCCTCAGGGTCCCCCAGGTCAGACCCTGTCATGTTGAACATCTCAATAAGGTCGCAGGTGAGGTCACCGCAGCCCGTCATCTCTGTGGAGGCGGTCACGACATTGATAACACAGGAGAGAGCATCTATGATTATCATAATGGAGTCGACAAATATATTAAGGAGCCAGCGCAGGAAGCGCTCGAATGATGAGTCCCCCTCATAAACACTGGTACCAAGGGTGTACCCATCGCAGGAGTCAAGCTCGGACTCAGGTATCGCCAGCACGGGTACCCAGGGCCAGCATACGGGATAGCCGTCGTCGCGAAGCGCCTCGACCCAATTGAAGTAGGGATAGTCCTGGGCAAACTCCTGGCTGCTGCCGTCGGACCTGACCAGCGTTACGTGCCCGGCGCAATGCATCTCTCCCTCTGGAGGCGTGCCATCGGAGTCCTTGCTGAACACGATTTCGCCTATGCTGGCAACATAGTACTTTTCAGATAAAGCAGGCATTATCATTCCCAGCAGGCTGGCTGGAGGGGTAGTGATCTGCTGGACGCGCACCAGGTCAACCTTCACGGCCGGGTTGCCGGGGTAGTCCCAGGCAGCCACCTCGAAATGTATCTGGTTCGGCGT
>CAZDXE010000062.1:0-6952 GCA_964509565.1 uncultured Dehalococcoidales bacterium
TCGTGGGAGGGTATAAAACCCTCCCCTACAGGTTGGGCGGAATTTAAGATTATGTTGACTCTCATAGCAATGGCGGGTTAATATAGAAATATTGAACACAAAAAAAGCATCTAAACTACCCCTTTTCCCCTTAACGACGAAGATAAATGATCTGGACCACATTTGCATCGGCGGCTGTGATGTTATCGAACTGGCCAGGGAATTCGGCACGCCGCTGTATCTCTTCGATGAATTCACTCTTCGCCACAGGTGTCGCGAGTTCAAAAGCGAATTCATCAGATATTATCATGACACGATGGTCATTTACGCCGCAAAGGCATTTCTCAATCGAGCTTTCGCCACTATACTGAAAGAAGAGGGTTTGGGTCTCGATGTTGTCTCAGGAGGAGAGATCAGCATTGCCCGTTATACAGGTTTCCCAAAATCCCAGGTCTATTTTCACGGCAACAACAAGACACAGGAGGAGCTGGAGCTGGGCCTGGACTGGGGAATCGGCCGATTCGTGGTGGATAACTTCTACGAGCTTGAGCTGCTCAACAGCCTGGCCAAAGAGAGGAAAATCAAGCAGGACATCCTGCTTCGCCTCACGCCGGGAGTTGACCCTCACACTCACGAATATACTACCACGGGGACGCTGGACAGCAAATTCGGCTTTCCATTATCTACAGGGCAAGCAAAAGAGGCGGTAAAACAGGCCATGATAGCTTCCAACCTTAAACTCGTGGGCTTGCACTTCCACCTCGGCTCTCCCATATTCCAGGCAACGCCATACGAGCTGGCTATAGAAATCATCCTTAATTTCGCTTCCGATATGAGAGGAAAATTTGGCTTACAGCTCAGCGAGCTCAGCATCGGCGGCGGCTTTGCTGTCCAGTACACGCTGGATTCCAGGGCACCAGGAGCGACCGATTATGCTAAAGCTATAAGCAACAATCTAAACAGCATTATTCCACAAACAGGGCTATATTTTCCACGCCTCATTATCGAGCCCGGCAGGGCAATCGTGGGGCAAGCTGGAATAGCATTATATAAAGTCGGAGCGATAAAGGAGATACCCGGTGTAAGAAAGTATGTCTGCGTTGACGGCGGGATGAGCGATAACATACGGCCAGCGCTATACCGTGCCAGGTATGAAGCCATGGTAGCCAACAAGGCTTTATCAGCAGAACGTGATGTGGTTACTATCGCAGGCAAGCTATGTGAATCAGGAGACATCCTGGCAAGAGATGCCACCATAGCTTCGGTTTCTCCTGGCGATATCATAGCCATACCAGTCTGCGGCGCTTATTGCATACCCATGGCGAGTAATTACAATGCCATGCTCAAGCCAGCCATCGTCATGGTAAATGATGGCAAAGCGCATCTCATTCGACGCAGAGAAACTTATCAGGACCTGGTAACTCTGGACACAGATTAAATATGTGGCAAGTAATAGGGCAAGACAAAATTCTAACTCTGCTGGATAACAACCTGAAGCAGAATACTATGGCTCACGCCTATCTCCTGCTGGGAGCGCCCCACACGGGCAAGATGACCCTGGCCACCAACATAGCTCAAGCTTTGAATTGTGATGATATAAAACCGCCCTGTGGCCAGTGCCAGTCCTGTCGCCTCATCGCTGCTGGCAAGCACGCCGACGTTATCCTCACATCTCTGGATTCGAAGCTGGCATCCAGAACAGAAATCGGCATTGACACAATAAAGGAGTTACAGAGAGCAGCTAACCTGCCTCCTTACGAAGGTAAATGTAAAGTACTTATCATCTACGAAGCTGAATACCTGTCCGCGGAGGCATCCAACCGCCTGCTCAAGATACTGGAAGAGCCACCGCAAAATGTAGTCTGGCTTTTGCTCTCCGCTGAGGAGCCACGGCTGCTACCCACAATCATCTCTCGCTGTCAGCGATTAATATTGAAGACTGTACCGCCAGAGCAAATACAAAAGCTGCTTAGCGATTCCCATGGTGTTGAACCACCTCAAGCAAAGCTTTTGTCCCGCCTGTGCCAGGGCTGTCCAGGCTGGGCATTATCCGCCGCGGCGGACGATAATTTGTTACAACAGCGGCAGAAGAGGATCGACAAGATAAAATCTTTAATAGAAGGTAGCCTGGACCAGCGTTTTACTTATGCACAGCAGCTGGCCATCATGTTCAGTAAAGACCGAAGAGCCGCCATGGAAGTAACGGGCACATGGCTCACGTGGTGGCGTGACTTAATGCTTATCAAGGGAGGCTATGAGAAAACCATAACCAATGTAGATTATGAAGCAATTCTCAAAAAACAGGCAAAGGAGCTAAGTTTAAGCCAGGTCAAAGAGTTCCTTGTAAATTTGTTCCAGACGCAGAAAGCAATTTCCATGAATGTTAATGCCCGACTGGCATTGGAGTCGCTGATGCTTAATTTGCCCACAAAGAGTAACATTACAGGCGGAGTGACTGAAGAAAGGAGCGAATTTTGACACAGGAGATAATACCAACGGCTAATATAATTAAAGCTCGTTTTGAATCCAGGGGCGACTTGTTCTACTGCGACGCTGGCGACATATCAGTACAACCTGGCAACTATCTCATAGTGGAGACCGATAAAGGCCCAGATGTAGCTAAAGTCATCATTACCCAAATTCAGTCCCAGGAAAATGACAAACCATTGCTGAAAGTAATACGCATGGCTAATCCGGAGGACTTAGAACAGGCCAGGCAAGAAAGAGAGAAAGAAGCACTGGCTAAATGCAAAGAACAGGCGCTCGAATACCACATGGACTTGAAGGTCATATTAGCTCGCTATAACCAGGATTTCAGCCACCTGACCATATATTTCAGAGCCAAGAAGAGAATTGACTTCCGAAATCTGGTGCGAAATCTAAGCCGCATCATTAAAACTCGCATAGAGTTAAAACAGGTAGGACCAAGAGACGAAGCCAAACTAATAAGTGGCGTAGGAATGTGCGGTTACCCCTTATGTTGCCAGGAATGGCTTACCGAACCCGTCGCCATTTCTATTAAAATGGCCAAACAACAAGACCTGACTCCAAATCCCAGCAAGATATCAGGCGTCTGTGGACGGCTCCTTTGTTGCCTCGCCTATGAACATAAACAATATATGGACATAAAAGAAAAAATGCCTCGTGTGAACCAGGAGGTATCAACACCTTTTGGCAAAGCCAGGGTAGCCAGCACGCACACTCTTAAAGAAACGGTAACGGTAGAAATCAATGGCAACTATAGAGAGCTAGCGCTGGAACAAATAGGCACAGAAGAAGAAGTTTAGGCAGGAGCTGCCTTACTGGAACACATATTTTCTCCACTCATCACGCATGCCCATCTGGTAATAAGGAATGTAGAAACCATCGTTATGAGGCGGTGCCGGCTGATGCAGCAGTTTCATTCCTGCCTCCTGTGGTGTATGTCCTCCCTTATGCAGATTACAAGCTTCGCAAGCGCTGACTATATTTTCCCAGCTATGTTCTCCGCCCAGTCGACGTGGAATGACATGGTCCAGGGTTAGCTCCTTTACCTGTCTCCCACAATACTGGCAAGTATGCTTATCCCGATTAAATATCTCAACCTTATTCAACCTCATCTGGTGGCGAGGACGTTTAACCATATAAACCAGCCGTATCACCGAGGGAATTTCAAAAATCTCTGTGGCGGAGTGAAGCACCCCTCTGCCATTTTCCAGCGCCTCAGCTTTGCCGCAGAAAATCAACATCACGGCTCGGCGCACGCGACACAAATCGAGAGGCTCATAAGTCTGGTTAAGAACTAAAACCGGTGAATTTACCATGTCCGAATTACCTGCAACGATTTGGCGTATTGTAGCAACACTGCTCGTCTGTTGCAAGAATGAGTGCTAAACCCGGTCAGCTATAGTAAGAGATTATTTTTCTTCATCCGCCCCTGTTTTTTCCTGTGTGGTATCCGTCTCCTGCGAAGTCTCCTTCACCCTTTCCACCTCAATAGTACATTCCGTAGCCAGAGCAGCGATTGCGCCCAGCGCAGCCAGTGCTGGAGCTGCCAGGATGGTTCCTGCAGCCACAGGAACTCCTATCGTTAGCGGGATATTTATCAAAACACGACCTTTATGCAGTACACGAATTCTCCTTATATTTCCCTGGTGTATTAGCTGCCTGACCTTCTCGCCCAGATGGCACCCATAGACAACGTATTCCTCGTATTTCTCGCCTGGCATTGTTATTAACCTCCCATTTACAGCATTTATTCATTAATTATATGCCATCAGCTTCCATGTTGCACGTCACACAAACAAGCACTCTCCCAGCCACTACAATTACCTGTAAAAACCAGCGCCGCTTGCAATTTGGAGTGATTATGTTTATTATCTTTCGTTGCCCTGCAGCGAATCTGGAAGCATTCGCCACAGGGCAATAACACATCACAAAAACAGGAGGAGAGAAAAGATGAAAGCCATTGGAATCGTTGGCAGCCCCAGAAAGGAAGGCAACACGGAAATTATCACCAGTCACACGCTGAAGGCGATAGAGGAAGAAGGAATAGAGACCGAGCTTATAAGGTTATCCGGCTTGAATATAAAACCCTGCAACGCCTGCATGGTATGTGCGAAGAAAGAAACATGCCCCCTGGATGACGACCTGCTCCCCATATACGCAAAGATGAAGGAGGCCGATGCCATCATACTGGCTTCACCCGTTTACTTCGGTTCAGCAACAGCCCTGCTCAAAGCTTTCATTGAAAGAGCTGGCTATATTGCTTACAACAACGGCAGCCTGTTCGACGGTAAAATAGGCGGTGCGCTGGTAGTTGCTGGACGTTCAGGTCAAAATTTCACTCTCGCCGAACTCACTTTATGGTTCCAAATCCTGGGATTCTCCGTGCCAAGTTCCCCTGATTGGAACGTCTCTTTCGGCGAGGAAAAAGGCGCAGTGAGAGAAGACCAGGAAGGGATGGACACAGCCTGGGCTTTTGGCAAGAAAATAGCTCTCCTGGTAAAGAAATTGAGAGCGTAGCAACGCCAGATATAGCGAGGCAACGATGACGGGCAGTATTGCTAAATCCTGTCCAGCAGCTGGCGATACTTCTCCACCCTCAGCACTTTACCTTCGGGCTGAATCAGCCATGTCATCCAGCATATTTCGACAGGCCTGTAACCTGAGACTGCCGCCATACGGTCAATCGTATCGACCAGCTCTAGGTCTTTCTCAGTTGGCATATCGACTTTTGATTCGTCAAGAACCTGCCTGACCACTCTTCTCACTATTTTGTCGGGCATTGCCGTGTCTATCCCTCCCATCATTCGCAAATACTGGAACGTGGTGATGCCCACGCCGTTAATCCTGCCTATGGGGTCTTCCCTCCATGTTTCAAGACAGGCACCAGTTGCCCAGTGCCGCAAAGCAGCACGCTCATCCAGATTTTCTGCCACTGCCAGTTCATGCAGGTAAGATGCCGCCCCGCTTACCACCTGCCATGAGCGGCGATTTTTCCAGATGGACTGCATTTCGTCCAACCCCAGAGCGCTGATGTCCTTAAGAGCCCGAACTTTGCCTGTGACTATCAACTCTTTTTCAAACTTCAGCACACAGGGAACTACAGCGGTGAAATAGTTGAGCCCTATAGATGTAAATGCCGCATCCACAACCATGAGCACCACGCTGGCGTCCCACCTCCTGGTTTCCAGGCAACGGTTACAATGCCTTCTCAATCCAGTTGTGCGGGACATATACCCTGCCAGGGTTTGCACCAGGTTTTTATTTGAATTCAGCAACGAACTCCCCCCATCGCTCTCGCACCGTTTAGCTACCATCCAATTGATTTCAAATAAGGGTTGTCGCCCATGCCCAGTCTGAAAGGGACCATCTCGACGGGGACATTAAAATGCTCAGCAATCTTCCATACATCCAGACTTTCCCCCTCAGCCTGTTTCAGGGCCTCAAGCTCCTCTTCGGGAACGAGCAGCCATGCAGCGAAGGTCTCCGCTCCAGCTTCCTGTAACCTGCGCCTGTGTATCAGGTCATCTCGCTCCGACAGCCTGAGTTGATTGCCATGATGCATGAAATGATGCCCCAAACAGTGAGCCAGGCACCACCTTCTCCATGGAATCGATATATCATCCCTTATAACCACAAAGTCCCACAGCAATATATCCCACCAGCGCTGAGGTAAAGGGATTATCATCACCTGCAATCCTTCCCTCTCCGCAATAATTTCAGGGTCGCTGGTAAGAAACGTTTTTCTGATTCGCCTTGCTACAGCCTTGCCAGACATTCCTTTACCTTACTTCCTTTAGAATCTCAAAATAGCGCTCTGGCGTTAAGCCAACGCTGGTCAAACTCGTACGAACATAAGTTACAGAAACCGGTGAGGGGCTGGTTATTGCAAGAAGTTTCTAGCGGCCCTTCGCCGTGTCTTTCTCCTTCCTCCGCTCCTTTATCATCCTCACAAACCCCTTAAACCAGTCCTTTTCGTCAAGGGAAAGATGCTTCCACTCATCACGGAAGAAAAGCCTCAACTCAGGGTCATCTATGAGCTCATCGTCGCTGGGGAGGGCATCGCTTAAATATCCCGCTTCCCTGAACATCTGCATTTCAGGTATGCCCAGAGCCCTGGCCAGGGCCTTGAGCGTTTCCCTGCCAGGTAATGTCTTCCCTATCTCGATATGCCCGATAAAACCGTAGCTCACTCCAACCTTATCAGCCAGCTCGCGCTGAGTCAGCGCCGGCCGCAGGGCTTCTCGCCACCCCCTGACCTTTTGTCCGAACTCCTTATAACGAAGCTCTGCCATCTTGTTTTTCTCTAACTCCTTGTTGCTTACTTTAGGTAAGATTATAGCATATCGTTACCACAAAGTGTCAAGTCCTGATTTTACGACACAGGCATGGTGGATTTTTGCGCAAATGGATAGCCAGGCAAAGTAGTGGCGGGGTTTACCCCCCCTACTTCCATTCAGTTAATAGTTAGTAGTTGGCAGTTAGCGGT
>CAZDXE010000063.1:0-6687 GCA_964509565.1 uncultured Dehalococcoidales bacterium
AGCCTGGCCACCTATAGGTTTTACCCACCGGCAGTAGCTTAATCTAGCTCTCCAGAGTTCGTATTCATTTTCTGCCTCCCTAACGCAGCTTGCCAATCAAAATCCTCATCTTCGACAAGAAACATTCTCGAGAACCCCTCTCCTGGTTTACACATATGGTTGAAGCATGTAAAGAGTGAGATGTATGTACCTCCCTGTTCCTTAGTAAAATTGGCTCCTCCATCATCTGGTGGAAGAACGATGGGCGCGAGGGCAATTGCACTTTTCTGCTGAGAACTAATGCTCCTTCTCGCTCCACCCGAGTAGATTTTAAATTTAGCATAAAGCACTTTTGCCTGAGCAGTTAGAACCTCCAATGGAGGCGAATGTTTACCTCTCTCCCTGAACAATTCGGCGACCCTTTGTAATAGGATAATCTCAAATGCCTCTGTAATTGTATGTCTGCAGCCCTGTTTCATCCTGATAAATGCACAAATAGACTTGAAAAAACAAAATGAGTTGAATGCAAGAATATTAAACTGCTGTCTTTCACTAAACGTTTCCGCTGCTTCCTTGCTTATAGTCTTTCCCACAATCGTAATTACCACATCAGCCATTTCATTGGGGGTAAGGGGGGTAAGATCTTTGTCCTTTATAAGTTTGACATCGTCTTCGCAGAGACCATTGAAAACTTCATTGGCTACCCACTTATTACACCGCGTACATCTAAAAACAACACTATCAAGTATTTGCCCACAATATGGGCATTTTTTCGTAAGCTTGCTTTGCGCTCTCTCAGGTAGGGTCTCCCGCTTCAGCTTCACTGATTTTTGTTCAGGCTTCTTCCTGCTGTGATTTTTGCATTCCCAGCGTAGCAGTACGATGAGGCCTATAAACGGCAGTAAAAATGCTGGTGATAAAAATGACTCCAATAAAGCCACTTGCCCATGCAGTAACCAAGCGACACAATGTATGAAAAGCCATATCCCTAAAATGATAATCCCTGCTATTCGAACTATTTTCATTACTCCTCCTTGCATTTGCCTAAATTGCTATTAATTTTCCTTGAAGGAATCCCTCGAATCTACATTTACCTTTTATTAACTCGATGGGGCATATAACAGCCATATCTCAGGAAAACTTGATATCTACTCCATTAATATGTCTTGCGAAGGTGGAGTATCAGATTGCTCCATAGAGCCATCAGGTTCACAAAATACACAATCTTTCTCATCAAACACAGCACACGTTCTAAGTCCTTTTTTCCCTGCAAGCCATGAAACAATAGTAACAACTTCCTTTCTTGCGGATTCGGTAAGTTTCCCGTCCTTATAAGGCTTTTCCAGCACTATTGTTAATTCATCTTTTTCAGGCTTTATTTTATCTTTAGGAACAAATATTACAGGTGTCCAATCATATGTTATGGGCATCCAACCGTATGCCGCATTATCAGTTTGTGTAACGAGACAGGGGTAAATCCGGGCAGGTCTAATTTCTGGAACCGGAGAATTATCAGAATCAGCGCCAGGAAGTGCCTCGCTATGATTATTCTTCTCTGTCTCATCCAGGGGAATATCAAAATAGTTTTTTAATTCGGCAACTTTATCTCTCCTTTCCCATGTGAAGTTCGGTAACTCCCTGCCGAAGTGCCCGTATGCTGCAGTCTCCAGGTAAATTGAGCGGCGTAGATTTAGCATCTCAATTATGCCCATAGGCGTTAGTCTGAAAATTTGGTGCACTGCCTCTGTAAGCTTCCCTTCATCCACCCTCCCTGTATCGTGAAGGTTGAGCGCGAGATACAATGGCTGGGCCCTGCCGATGGCATAGGACAACTGCACAGTGCAACGCTCCGCTAGCCAGGCAGCAACGATGTTCTTGGCGATATAACGGGCCATATATGCACCAGAGCGGTCAATTTTTGTGGGGTCTTTCCCAGAGAAGGCACCACCACCATGGGGGCAACTGGGACCATATGTGTCTACCATTATCTTCCGTCCGGTAAGCCCCGTGTCGGCATCTGGCCCACCGATGACAAAACTTCCTCCCGGATTTACTAAATACTCAATATCAGCAGCCCTTAATTCCTCAGGGATAACCTTTTCTATAATCTCACTGATTACAGCCTCTTCTATTTTCTCGTGGCTAATATCTGGGTAATGTTGGGTTGAAAACACTACCCTTTCAACAGCTACTGGTTTAGTTCCGGCATAGCGAACAGTTATTTGAGTTTTCCCGTCAGCTCCCAGCCAATCTAGCCTTCTTTTTTTTCTCAATTCTGCCTGTTTTTGCATCAGCTTATGCGCCAGAGATATCCCCAGAGGCATAAGCTCAGGAGTTTCATTGGTAGCATACCCAAACACCGTTGCCTGATCCCCAGCACAAAGTTCATTATCTTTGAGGTTAATTGATTTCTGAATTTCTGAGGACTGTCTTTTAATAGAGGTCATAACCCCCCATTCCCAGGAGTGTGGGCTTAAGAGTGAGGGTGGTGAGCCTCTATATATCTCGTTTAATACACAATGTGCAATAAGTGGAATTTGTATATGGCTGTTAGACGTGACTTCTCCTGTGACAATTATTAATCCCTTCCCGACGATTGTCTCGCAGGCAACCCTGGTTAATGGGTTTTCAACCAGGTATCCATCGAGTACAGCATCGGAAATCTGATCCGCTATCTTGTCAGGGTGTCCTTCGGATACTGATTCTGAAGTTAGTAAATACTCTCTTTTCATTGTTCTCCTCCTAAAAATATTTCTCTTTGTTTGCTATCTTCTAGCTATTTTGGGGTCCAGCATTACCGGCGTTCATTAAATTTTATGGTCATTGAAGGTGGAGAGGTGTGTTTAATTATGGAGCCGCCCAAGTTAAAATGTACACAATCGTCCTCGGCAAACACCGCATACATCACCTGCCGCCCTCGCATCCGATTGAATGATACTTCTGTAATATCAAGGACTGCCTGTCTTGCCTCCGAGGTTAATTTCCCATTCTTATATGGATTAGGCATCACTATGCTCCAGCTATCTTCATGCTTCGGCTGCTGCGACTCGTTGGAAAGAAACTCTATGGGGAATGCCCCATAGCATCCATACATATATCGTATGACAGCGTATGGATAGATTGTTTTGGGTTCGAGCATCCTGATTATGGAGCGGAGAACACTGTCAGGCGCAGCGCTCGAACTCTCACCTGCCATTTTTTCGGGATACCCTTCAGCCCTGGATTTTGAAACTGCTAAATGTTCTGTCTTCGCTCTTTTCTTTCCAAAAATATTCCTCATCGTTATTTACCTCCTTTAATTCTTCATGCCTTCAATGTCGTGCAGGCTCAGTCTTTTCACTTCTGTGAAAAATTTGTCTGCAAGCCGATGCAGAACTGGGGAATTTATCTTATGTAAAGCAAAAGCCACCTCCTTTCTAGCTCTGGGCTATCAAGGGAGCGGCCATTACCAGGGCAACAAAAAACCTCCGGGCGGAGGTTCACCGCCTTCCTTTTTCACAGTTCCTGCTGTGACCTATCGCTTCCCTCTCGGGCTGGCTTTGGCACCTTCAAGAAAGACTTAAAGGTTGCCGTGCGGTTCATCGGGCCAGCGCCCTCGCCGCAACTCTCGATAGCTCAAAGATATTCTATTCTTAAAGTCCTGATACCAATATGGCATGCAACCACCATTTTTGTCAAATCCTGCCTTAGCGACTGAACAAAACGGTTTCCTGTTAAGTGCCGGTTGCGGGACTTTGGTTGCATCAATTACGTTGCCGTTGGTGTGAAGCAGTGCTCGGGAGGATATAAAACCCTCACCTGCAAGAGGAATCCAAATCACTCTCTAAACAACCATTAGCTCCCTTAGTGGAACTTGTAACATGCTTTTAGGTGTTTCCCCGGAGTTCGCTATTCGCTCCATTTCTTTTACCACTTCTGCTTTAAGATATTGCTCCCCACAAATTCGGCATACCCCAGTAGGAACATTCTCAATAATAGTCATAAGTTTGTCACCCCAGCGGTAATCAATCGTAACTCTTTTTTCTAAAACTTCACCTCCACAGAAATGGCACTTATGGTAAATTCTGGTCACAAAGCTCACCTCCTTTTCCTGTAATCGGCAGTCCAGTTGTCAGAACGCTTAGAAGGGTCATAAACGGTAATAAGAAACAATTCCTCCGGGTTACTTTTTATCGTGCATACTGCATGAACAGGCTGTTGCTTGCAAAATCCCAAAACCAGGCAACTTGCCCCTCGCGGGTCGTCTGAATAGCCCTCAATGATTTCACAATCTCTTAGAGCTTGCTCTAATTTCCCAACTGGGATCATATCTGCCTCTCGTTCCCTCTCAGCATGTTTTGAGAACTCATATCTTCTCTCGACAATAAGATCTCTTATCTTCTGAACATCCATTTCTTAGCTATCTTCCATTATAATCTTGTCAGTCCAGTTATTACAAAATGTAACTCTCCCCGCAGGTGCTTAGTTTATCACATGGACAGGCTGAGCCTATTAATTTTCTGGTTGTCCGTATTACTGGGTATTTAACTACAGCGCTGAACCATTATGCCCAATCCCCCATCTTCAAATCTGGCTACAAGCCTGCTCGTTTTCATTTTGTCATCGATCCTGTGAACCGTTATGTGCGAATACGGCAATGCAGGAGGAGTAATCACACTCCAGCAATCATGGGTGAGGAGTAATTGCGAAAATTGTTATCTTCCCCTTAGATGGGCCATAGTACCAAAATAGTCTATACGCCGCTGCTGTCTTTTGTTGCGCATATGCCTCAAATACCTTTTCTCCATTTGGCCCACTTAAACTCATAAAGGGATGGGTTTCTAAGCTGGGATGCCGAGGATTTTGTGCTAGAAATTTTATGCTTTTTCTAACGGCTTTGTAGCAAGCTTTATCCGATGGCTTATCCTGAAGTGATTTGTAAGTTGCCTCTGCCTCATTTGTCCATTCTAATTCAAACAAGGCTCAACACCCTATAAAGTGCTGATGTCAACCTTAGACACCTTGCCCTGTGCAGCCTCGGCAAGGCCCCTCCGAACTGCTGCAATAGCATCGGGGTTCTTAAATAGCCAGGCTTCTGACGCAGGGACTGTAACTTGAGGGTCCAGTACAATTTGCCCCGCGCTGTTGCTGTAGGTATGGTAAGTAATGTCTTCCCTCACCAGGAAACCGGGCAAAACTACTCGCCTTTTGGAATCTGGTTTTACGCTCCCGGGTATCCTTACTAATTTCTCATCCTTTATTATGGTTGTCATGCACCTGCTCCTTTATTATCTACACGCACACATATTTTATCATAGTGGGATACTTTGTCAAGTGGGATTGTCCCACTTTTTCAAGCCGATGACTCCAACTCTGCAACTGCCACAATTAGCATAACTCTGAGGACAGCTCTTGTGCCTGACGAAGGGCTAGACCGGGCCGTGGGATGAGGAGGGGTAAAGAATGAGAAAAAGGGTATCGACGCTAACAGAAACAAGGTTGTCGAGGAAAGATTGATTACAGGCGGCTGAGGAAGATCAATGCTGATGCAGCAAGGAAAGCTGTTCTGGAATATCTAAGGACGAATAATCACAACATCTCAGAGGCAGTTTACACCTTGACAAATGATAGAATATAATATTAGGGTTGTAGGAAGTGGGAGTGAATATCTACAGAAGGAAACTTCTGAACGCTGTGCTATTTTTTGCTAGTAGTACAAAACGGGTAAACCTTGGCAAACTTTCAAAGCTTCTCTACTTCCTTGACTTCATACATTTTAACCAGACAGGCTATCCCTCTATTGGATTAAAGTATTTCGCATTTGAGAAAGGCCCTGTACCAAAAGATTTTTGGGTAGAGATAAGAAATGCTAATGTGCCTGAAGACTTCACGGGGAAAATCGCGCTGATACGAAGAACGGACCGTTCTGCACCAAATTACAAAGAGGTCGAAGTTCGTGCTTTGGAGAAGCCCGATTTATCTGTGTTTACGCCAAGAGAAATAAAACTGCTTGAAGATTTGGCTTTTGTGTATAAGGAGGCTACGGCAAGCGATATGTCTGAAATCTCACATCTGCCAAAACAACCCTGGGATATTACAAAAAAGCAGAAGGGCAAGAACAAACCTATAGATTATCTAGTCAGCATTTGCGAAAAATCGGCAGTTAGCCTGGACGATGCCGAAGATTCACTAAAAGAACACTTTGAAGTTGTGCACAACTTCAATATTGAACCAACCGGGTAGTCTTATAGAGATGCCATGCCGCACCCTGGACAAATTCTCTACTATAAAGACTACGAGTTTGATGACCAATCTAAGAGAGACAAGCTTTTTGTTGCCCTAAACGACGCAGATAAGAACTCGGTATGTCTTGTTCTGAAGGCAACATCTCAACCAAGACGTTATAAGGGTGTGGTAAAGGGATGTAATCCACAGAAAAAAGTATTCTTTGTACCTACTGATTGGGAACAATGCTTTAAATTAGATACGTATATTCAACTGCCCAACATTATTGAGATTGCCACCGATGCGTTATTGGCAGGTGATATCTCTCGTAAAATATATGTCAGCAGTTCGCTATCAGTAGAATGCTTCAAATTGCTTAAGAGTTGCCTTAAGCAATTCAAGGAAGACATATCTGCACAGCATTGGAAATTTATCTTCAAATCGTAATAGGTAAACAGCAATTCCTTCGTTTATCAGCCAAAGCCAGGCGTTCTTTGGTTGCAT
>CAZDXE010000064.1:0-6445 GCA_964509565.1 uncultured Dehalococcoidales bacterium
ACCACTGATGGTTTAAGGATTGAGTTTTCTGATTCATGGGTGCTTATCAGGCCAAGCGGCACAGAGCCTGTTATCAGGGTTATCGCTGAAGCAACTTCAGAGGCACGGGCCGATGAACTTATAGGGGAAATAACAGAGCTTGTGCAAAATTTTGTGGGAGCTGATAAATGAAGGCAGTTTTTCTCTGTGGTGGTAATGGCAAAAGAATGTGCCCTATTGCGGAGGACAAGTTTCTCCTGGATTTTCTGGGAAAAACATTGCTCCAGCACCAGCTAAAAATGGCGCAGAAGGCAGGCTTAAAACGTTTTATTGTCATCGGAAATCCAGAGAATATAGAAAAAATAGAGAAAATAACTAAAAGCATCTCTGGTATCCAGGTTGAGCTTACTATTCAGGAAAAGCCGTTGGGCATTGCAGATGCACTGAAAAGCGCCAGAGATTTTCTGCAGGGGGAATTTTTAATAGTAAATCCTAACGACGTTTTTGACGACCTGGCGTATAGTAGAATCCTATCGGCAGCAGAGATGAATTCTGTTTCAGCCTGCATGCTTGGCTACCATGTCGAGGACTATTTCCCAGGAGGCTATCTCGATGTGGATTCCCGTGACAATTTGAAACATATCGTGGAAAAACCTGAACCAGGGGAAGAGCCAGGCGACCTGGTGAATATCCTGGTTCATTTTCATAATGATCCTTGTAAACTGCTGGAATATATCGATGCTGTCGAGACCGATAGGGACGATGTATATGAATGTGCCCTGGATAACATGGCCAGGGACGGGCACAAAATCAAGGTAATCCCCTATGCGGATTTCTGGGCACCGATAAAATACCCCTGGCATATTTTCAAAGTAGTGGAGCATTTACTTGATGCAGCCAGTTCGTATATTTCTCCTACTGCCCGAATCTCTGGAAAGGCAAGCCTTGAGGGAAAAGTTATTCTAGCTGATAACGTTAAGGTATTGGAAAATGCTGTGCTGAGAGGTCCTGTCTATGTTGGACCCAACTCTATAATTGGTAATAATGCCCTGGTGCGTGATTACAGCCACATTGGCAGTAACTGTGTGGTGGGTTACTGTACTGAGATAAAACACTCCTACATTGGTGATAACTGCTGGTTTCACTCTAACTATATTGGAGACTCTATCATAGATGCTGGTTGCTCTTTCGGCAGCGGTGCTATAACAGCTAATTTTCGTCTCGATGAAGACAACATCCATATGAAAGCCAATGGCTCTGAGATTGATACCGGATATGACAAATTGGGAGCTATCATGGGTAAAAATTGCCGTGTTGGAATAAATGCCAGCCTCATGCCTGGAGTTAAAGTGGGTGCTGACTCTTTCGTAGGGCCACAGGTATGTCTCAATGAAAACCTGGAGGCGAACAAAGTGATTCTGCTTAAGACCCAATACCAGGTGATGGATAATACAACGGAGCTAAACCGGAACAAGAGAGGGAAATTACTAAAGAAGCTGGAAGATTAAGATGTGCGGTATAACTGGTTATTGTGGTAAAAAACTTGCAGGGCCGATTGTTTTCGAGGCGCTGAAATGCCTGGAGTATCGTGGCTACGATTCGGCAGGAGTAGCAAGCTTGTGCGATGGCCGATTGCTGATAAAGAAGGACGTTGGAGGAATTGATGAAGTCAATCAGAAGTGCCATCTGGATAATATGCCCGGCACTACAGCCATAGGCCACACTCGCTGGGCAACGCATGGTGCTGTCACACGTGCCAATTCCCATCCTCACTCCGATAGCGAAGGCATGGTAGCTGTGGTTCACAATGGCATTATTGAGAATTACCAGGAACTTCGCCAGGAGCTCATTAGCAAAGGGCATCATTTCAGTTCCGAAACTGATACGGAAGTTATTCCTAATCTTCTTGTCGAGGAATTGAAGAATGGCTCTGATACACTGGAGCAAGCCGTTCTGACAATATCCAGGCGGCTTCGTGGCTCCTATGCCTTTGTGGCGCTGGCAACCGATGACCCGGATAAGCTTGTGGGCACCCGCAAGAACAACCCTCTGGTGGTCGGTTTTGATAACGAAGGTTGTTACCTTTGTAGTGACACCCTGGCATTCCCCGAGGCAGTCACAGGTCAGGTGATGCTGGGGGATGCGGAAGTGGTAACGCTTTCATCCGAGGGAGTGCGGTTTTTTGACGCCAATGGCGATAGTATTTCCAAAGAACCAGGCGAAATTGACAGAACCTGGGCACAATCCAGTGGCAAAAATGGCTACCCTCACTTTATGCTCAAGGAGATAATGGAACAGCCCCAAATACTGGAATTCGTCATCCAGCAGGATGAAAAGAAGTTTCAGTCCATAGCAATGGACATCCTGCGGGCTCATCAAGTAATAATAACTGCCTGTGGCACCTCACGCTATGCTTCACTTGTAGGCAGATACCTCTTCTCTCGTGTAGCCCGGAAATTTGCGGATGTGATAATAGCCTCCGAGTTTGGCTATTTCGCCGACTCGGTGGATAAGAGCACTATGGTAATAGCCGTTTCCCAGAGTGGCGAGACGGCTGATGTGGTGGAAGGAATAAAGATAGCCAGGATGGCTGGTGGGCAGGTTCTCTCTATTGTCAACCGCCCCAACTCCGTGCTTGAAAGCCTGAGCCATCGCACCATCTCGCTTAATTGCGGTTGTGAGATAGGCGTTGCCGCCACCAAGACCTTTCTTTCACAACTCGCTGCGTTCTACCTGGTGTCTTTTTCTATGGTAAATGCCTTTGACGAAGCCTGCAGCCAGATCGGCGCCATGCGCGACAAAGTAACTGAGGCGCTGGATTGCAATAACCACAAGATTATCAAACTGGCTCAACAATTGAAGAATAAAGATGATTTCTACTACCTTGCACGCGGCATCAATTTTGCCGTGGCTTCCGAGGGTGCATTGAAACTCAAAGAAATCGCCTATGTCCATGCGGAGGGCATGTCCGCGGGGGAATTGAAGCATGGCACACTGGCTTTGATAGAAAAAGGCACTCCTGTGGTAGGCATCTGCCCCGATGACCGTACTTATGATGAAACCATGAATAACCTCATGGAAGTCAAGGCGCGTGGAGCCTATATCATCGGCGTGTCCGACAGAGAAAGCGACATCTACGACTTCCATATCAAGATTCCCCGCGTAGATGAACTGCTCTATCCCATGGTGACCGTTATCCCGCTTCAGCTCCTGGCTTATCACATGGCTGTGGCTCGTGGTTGTGACCCGGACAAGCCTCGCAACCTGGCAAAATCGGTTACCGTAAAGTAAAACTGTAAAGTAAAAATGATAAACATTTCTTCTCCTTTAGTAGGGAGCGACGAGATTGAGGCTATTACTAAAGTCCTGCGCTCGAGAGCTCTGGCGCAGGGAACAGAGACTGAGGAATTTGAAGAGGCTTTTGCGTCGTACATTGGCACAAAATACGCCATAGCCACCAACAGCGGCACCGCAGCGCTCCATGTTGCCCTACTTGCCTCTGGCATAGGTGAGGGCGATGAGGTTATCACTTCCCCTTTCAGCTTTATAGCTACCGCTAATGCACTCTTATTCTGTGGAGCAAAGCCCATTTTTGTTGATATCGATGAGGACACTTTTAATATAAACCCCAATTTGATACGCCAAAAAATAACGCCGAGAACGAAAGCTATTCTTCCAGTTCACCTTTATGGCCAACCATGCGATATGAAAGAGATTATCAATATATGCGATGAACATAATTTAATTTTGCTCGAGGATGCTTGCCAGGCGCATGGCGCAGAATACGCAGGAAAAAAGGTCGGCTCTTTTGGCGTTGGCTGTTTTTCTTTCTATCCCACCAAGAACATGACAACTGGCGAAGGCGGCATGATAACCACGGACAATGAAAATATTGCCGTAAAAGCTCGCATGCTCCGCAGCCACGGCCAGAGTGAAAGGTATGTTCACGAAATTCTGGGCTATAACTACCGCATGACTGATATGGCTGCTGCCATTGGCATTTGCCAGCTTGAGAAGCTTGATGAGTTTAACCACAGGCGAATTGATAACGCCAAATTTCTTAGCGGCGGAATTGCTTGTATTGAAGGCTTAATTCCGCCCTTTGCAGTCCCGAATGTCAGACATATTTTCCACCAATTTACCGTCAGGGTGGATAAGGATTTTGCCTTGTCGAGAGACGAATTACAACAAAGGCTGAGCGAACATGGGGTAGGCAGTGCTATTTATTATCCTCTGCCGATATACAGACAGCCGTTGTATCAAAAACTGGGATATGATGATAACCTGCCCGTTTCGGAGAAAGCTGCCCAGGAAGTGCTTTCCCTGCCGGTGCGCCCCGACCTGAGGCAAGAAGAACTGGACTACATAGTCGAATCTATTCTGAGCTGTGCGAGGCAATAGGTGAAAAAACAGAATTTCGAAACAATCGAAGTTGGCGCTAAGGAAGTCGTTTCCAGAATAATAACACAGCAAGACGTGGAAACTTTTGCGCGGATAACGGGTGATTACAACCCTCTTCACCTGGAGAAGGACTTTGCCGACAGGACAATCTTTAAGGGAAGGATTGTTCATGGCATGCTTGTTGCAAGCTTGATTTCTGCGGCGCTGAGCAGATTTGACGGCGTTGTGGTTTATCTATCGCAGAGCCTGAGTTTTCTGAAGCCCGTGCGCGCCGGTGATAGAATTGAAGCCACAGTTGAGGTTGTGGAAAAGATAGAGAAGCGCAGAAGGCTAAGGTTAAGGACTGTTTGCAAAAATCAGAAGGGAGAGGTGATTATCGACGGGGAAGCGGGAGTAAAAATCCTGGAGGCTGAAAGCTCAAATGCCTGAGAATATTATTTTACATGGCAAAGTAAACCTGGGCGCTGGCACGGTTGTCGAGGATAACGTGATTCTGGGCAATCGAGAGGATGGCGTGGTTGACATAGGTGAAAATTCGCTCATCCGCTCTGGGGCCGTAATATATTCTGGTGTAAGCGCAGGCAGGAATTTCAAAACTGGACACAATATCCTCATCAGGGAGAACACCGAGATAGGAGATAACGTGCTGATAGGAACAAATTCGGTAGTTGATGGCAATTGCAGGATTGGCAATAATGTCAGCGTACAAAGCAATGCCTATATTACTGCTTACACTGTTATCGAGGATGACGTCTTTCTGGGCCCGTGTTCGGTAACTGCGAATGACAAATATATGAAAGCTGGTGCTGCGCTTAAAGGGCCGATAATAAAGAAAGGAGCCAGGATCGGGGCGAATTCAACTATCCTGCCGGGTGTTACTATTGGTGAAAATGCCATTGTGGGAGCTGGCGCTGTAGTTACTAAAGACGTGCCCCGGAAAGATACAGTCGTTGGCAATCCAGCAAGAGGGATATAAAGGTATGTATTTTCTATCACAGCAGGAAATAGAAGAAAAAGTTAGTGCCAGAGCAGTAAAGATAGGCTTTATCGGGTTGGGGCGAGTAGGCCTGCCCCTGGCAGCGACTCTCGCCGACGAGGGCTTTAAGGTTCTGGGCATCGATGTCAAAAGTGAGCTTGTTGCTAAGGTTAACGCTGGTGAATCCCCTTTCACTGATGAGACAGGACTGGGAGAACTAATACAAAAAGTCGTGGGTAATAAAGCCCTGAAAGCTGCCACCCAGATGGCGGCGGTCAAAGAGTGCGGTCTGGTAATCATAGCGGTTCCTACTTTGATAAAAGGGCAGGAGCCTGAGATAGATGCTGTTAGAGTCGTGGCTGATGAGCTGGCTCGAAACTTTTCATCGGGCAAAATGATTGTGTTGCAGAGCACAGTCCCTCCTTTTACCACTCAGAATGTTCTGGGAAAGGCGATAGAAAAGATAACAGGCTTTAAAGCTGGAGAGGATTTTGGCCTGGCATATTCTCCTGAGAGAACGCAGTCGCCGCAGGTATTGCGGGATTTAAAAACTTACCCCAGGGTGGTGGGCGGAATAGACGAAAAGAGCGTTTTTATTACATCCATGGTCTATTCCACCTTTGCCTCCGGTGTAATAAAGATGGGTAGCCTTGTAGCAGCAGAAATGGAGAAGGTAATAGAAAATACCTATCGTGATGTTAATATAGCCTTTGCTAATGAATTAGCCTGTATTTGTGAACGTTATGGCGTTGATGTTCAGGAGATAATCGAAGCATCGAATTCGCAACCCTATAGCCATATCCTGAACCCCGGACTGGTTGGAGGGCACTGTATTCCCATGGACCCCTATTACATTATTGGCGATGCCCGCAGCAGGGGCATTGAGCCCAGGCTGATGCAGACTGCACGAGACATAAACGAATCGATGTTTCAGCATGTGCTGCATATGATAGATGATGGCTGCAAAAAGGTAACTGTGCTGGGGTTGAGCTTCAAGAAAGATGTGAAGTCGTTTGAAACCTCACATACCCTGAAATTAGCCAGCCTGCTGCAGCAAAAGGGACACGACGTCACTATCCACGACCCATT
>CAZDXE010000065.1:0-6331 GCA_964509565.1 uncultured Dehalococcoidales bacterium
ACAAACTACTTTCATTTTTGCTACCTCCTTATTGTTTTTAATCTTCTTCTTGTTAGACTATGATTCCATACCAACCACTGTGCACACAAAGTATTACGAAAGGTACCCACAACGCTGAGTTCTTGTGCGCCCAATGTATCACAAAAGGCAAATGCTGAAATCAAGGTAACCCGGCCGCCCTGTAGCCCAGCCTCTAGTAATATGATAGTTCTCTCATTGCTCCTCCATTTATTAAAATACCATAGCAACTTTGGTTTATGTTAATAATTCTGCTCCCTCAGCTTCGGCCCTCTTCAGAATCTCAGATATTTGCTTCTCAATATCTTCAGGAATAGGTTCCGGTTTGTGTGTTGCCAGAATTTCCGCTGTTTGTTCTTTAGCCACTTTAGCAATTGATTTAGATCCTTTTCTCTGCCATGTTTCAAAACTGTCTACGCTAAATCTTGATATCCACCTTTCTCTGAAATGGTCCAATGTATGTTTTTCACCCAGGAAGTTTCCGCCAGGACCAACTTTGTTAATGAGGTCCACTGCTAAAGCGTCATCATTCACTTCAAATCCCCGGGTAAACCCCAGTGCATAATCCATAATCCCATTGTCAAAAACCATCGCCTCAGGGCATGTGCCATCCGCCAACCCTCCTAACCCAAGAATAATGTCAGGAGCCGTTAACATACAGGTGATAAGGGAGATAGCTTTTGAATAACCGGCTTGGGCATCAAGAATCCTGGAGCTACCCCAAGAAGCTTCCCTTTCCGTAGGCAAACCATAACGATAGGCCAATTGAGCCAGCCCCACATCCATAAGTTTAGCCTCAGGTGATCCACACGCAGAGCCTGTTTTGAAATCCATAGTACTAGCATCAATCGCATATACCACAGGTGCACCGGGACTGGCAAATTCCAGAACAACCAGGCCACCTAGAAATTCAGCGTTGTTCATAACCATTGTGCCTGACAATGTAGCAGGCCCTGTCGCTCCTACTCTGGGCATAGTATATATGACAACTGGAATGCCAGCCTCAGCCAGTTCCATGCTTGCTTCCATTATTCTCTTTTCATATGTGAGGGGAGAAAAGGGACACTCAATAGCTGAAATAATGGGCCTTTTTTTAAGCTTCTCCCTGCCACCAACGATAGCAGCAGCAATCTCAATAGCGTATTGAGCTTCTTTACCACTTGAAATGCCCCCTTCAAAATGCTTCTCCGTATTGCTTAAGCAAGTATACATACCCACTATATTCTGCATGGGTTGTGGCACATTCATGGCAGTCGCCATTCGCCAAACGACATGAACATGATCAAGGTAATCAGCTATCGTAGCACAACGAGCAATATCATCACTTGTTGAATATCTACGTTCTCCAGTTTCACCATCTATTATGAATGGAGCGCTTCCATCTGCGCAGAAATGTGGCTCTTGCTTATCCAGCACAAAGTCGTTTTTCGAGTTTCTGGCGGCGTATGTGATAGTCTTCGGAGCCATGCCCAGTGCCTCTTGAACCAGATTCCTGGGGATGCTCGCATGATTACTGGTATAATCAACTTTCGCTCCTGCTTTCTTCAATACATCGAGAGCCTTTTTGCTCCCAACTTTGATGCCGGTTGTCTCCAGGACTTTGAGCGAAGCATTATGAATAGCATCCAGTTCATCTTGTGATAGAAAATTTATTCTCGGTTTACTCACTCTTTTATCATCCTCCTTAGCCTAACCATTGTAGTGCATATGTATTTTAGATACTGGATATATTTATGCTAACTGGGGAATGGTTAACCGTTCCCCAGTATATCTTTCTCAGCATCTTTAAGAATCTGTTTCATCTCCTTGTGCACTTCCTCTTTAATGGGAGGAGCTTTGTGTGTGGAAAGTATCTCTTTCACCTTTGCCCTCGCCCTTTCTGTGAAAGAGCCCTTCGCCTTCGGGTCGAGGATGAAAGTATCAGCGAGTGTTCTATTCCATATTTCCTTCTTGAAGTGCTCCACGGTGTGTCTCTCTCCCAGGAAATGGCCGCCGGGACCAACTTTGTTAATGACATCCAGCGCTAAAGTATCACCATTCACCTCAAATCTGCGTAAATACGCACGGGCATGTTCACAAACCTCAGCATCAAGGACTAATTGGTCTAACGAGGCGCTCAGCGCCAGGTCTCTGGAGCCCAACCACGGGGAAATATCGGTGCGGCCCATAAAAGACATAGCTACTTTCAATACATTTCGCTCAAAGGATAGGGCGTCAAAAGGTGCTTCTTCCAACGAAATATCTGACACCAAATCGGGAATCTTGTAGAATCTTGCCATCTGAGCAACCCCAGCGCAAATCAAGGGGTATTCGGGCGCTTTATAATTAATTTCGCCAGTCTTCATATTTGCTGGAGCTGCTTCCGAAGTATAGATCATAGGCGCACCAGAATTGGCACACTCAACAATGACCAGGGCAGCGAGTTCCTCAGCATTTGCTACCGCCAAAGTCCCTGCTACTGTTGCTGGAGCGGTTGTAGCAGCTAAGACCATAGTCATAGGCGCAGTGGGAATTCCTGCCTTAGCCAACACAACCATTGCCTCGGATGAGTCCTTTTCAAACGTTAACGGAGCAACAGGGCAGTGAATGGTTGAAAAAAGAGGCCTCTTTTTGAGCTCTTCTTCACCCCCAGCAATTGCAGCTGCCAATCTAATTTGCCATTTGGCTGTTTTCTCAGTCACGCAGGAACATTGAATATGCTTTCTATTATTCTCAAACGCAATAGCTAATGAATAAAGCTCCTGCAGCGGCGGCGCTATCTCACCAGGAATTATGGTAGGCCAGAAGAAATCAACCGTATCGAGGTAATCGCTTACTACGGCAAAATCCCTTAGATCAGAGCGAGTTGGCTTTCTCCTCTTTCCAGTCTCAAAATCGTCCACAAATGGCGAAAAACCACTCGTGGCTAGAAAAGGAAACTCGCCTGCGGGAAGTTTGAGGTCACATTTCGGCTCCCGCGCACACAGAGTTATCCTTTCAGGCACTTTCCTGATTGCTTCTTCTACAAGAGAGCCAGGTATCTTTACAATATCACCATTTGCATCTGCACCATTCTCCCCAAGCAACTTCCGCACTTTCTCGCTCAGAACTTTAATCCCTGTTTCCTTCAGAATCCGCAGGCTCGCCTCATGTATCCGCCCTACCTCCTCCTCAGATAGAAAAGTTAATACGCCTCTCATTTATTTCTTGCCTCCCTTTAAGTTAAATTTTTCAGCTTATTGCTTATTTGAATCTGGCTTCCCCATGTTTAACTTTTGACCAGTTCTTTTGCCTTCCCGACGGCAGATGGCGCATCAGGTGCATATCCATCGGCCCCTATCTTATCTGCAAATTCTTGCGTCACAGATGCTCCCCCGATCATTACCCTGGCTTTTAAACCAGCCCCTCTCACCGCTTTTATAACATCTTCCATCCCCGTCATGGTAGTCGTAAGAAGAGCTGAGATTCCTATCAAATCAGCACCCTTCTCTTTAGCTGCTTCTACAAATTTGTCAGGCCCCGCATCTACGCCCAGGTCGGTTACCATGAATCCTGCCCCTTCCAGCATCGTCCCTACTATGCTTTTCCCTATATCATGAATATCGCCCTTTGCTGTGCCTAAGACTACTGTCCCCGCACTCTCTATATCCCCTTGTTTTAATAGAGGGCTTAGTACTTTCAATCCCTCCTTCATCGCTGTGGCGGCAATTACCATTTCCGGAAGGAAGAAATCGCCTTTCTCATATTTATCCCCTACTATCGCCATCCCAGAGATAAGCCCCTCTTTAATAATCTTCTTTACTTCCTGTCCCTCCTCTACCGCCTTCTTAATCATCTCCCCTACTTCATCAACCTCACCACCTATCACCGCATCCTTTATCTTGGTCAAATCTACCATCTCTGTAACCTCCTTTTTATACTTTTATTATGGTTCGTTTATCTTCGGAAAACCTAGATAATGGCTCATCTAAGCCTTTTTTATCCATTTTAGCAGCAATCCCTCACCCTCTTTCCCTATAGTTTCCAGTAGTTGGCATCCTTCCCCCATTGAGACCTCACTTTAGTTCTGCCTCGGCTCTCCTTAGAATCCTGGATATTTCCTTCTCCACATTTTCGGGAATAGTCTCAGGTTTATGTGTCGCCAGAATCTCCTTCACTTTTTCTCTGGCCACCTCACCGATCGATTTGGATCCCTTTTTCTGCCATGTCTCGAAGCTGTCTATATCACTGAGCCTCGACATCCACCTCTCTCTGAAATGCTCCAGCGTATGCTTCTCTCCTAAGAATATTCCCCCAGGGCCAACTCTGTTGATGACATCCACCGCTAGTGTCTCATCATTAACTTCAAAGCCCTGCATAAACTTTAAAGCATAATCTATAATCTCATTATCGATAACTAAGGCCTCTGGTGACATGAGCAGAGCTCTTTCCAATCCTCCTAGACCAAGAGCAATATCAGGAGCCGTCAATACATGAGTGAGAATTGTCCATGCCCTTTCATAGCCAGCTTGCGTATCCAGAAGTTTGGAGGCAGTACCGCCTGTAACTCCCATCTCACTGGGCAAATCGTAATAGTGAGTTAACTGGCTAAGTCCAAGATGCATAAGGCTGCCCTCAGGTGACACAATTTCTGACCCCGTTTTAAAATCCACAGTCCCCACGCCAGCTGAATACACCACCGGTGCCCCGGGATTGGCAAACTCAAGGATAACCAGGTTGCCCAAAAATTCGGCATTATTAACCACCATTGTACCTGCCAACGTAGCAGGGCCTGTCGCCCCCACCATAGGCATAGGCATTACGACAACTGGAATGCCGGCCTCACCATATTCCATCGCTCCTTCACTTATTCCTCCATCATATGTGAGAGGAGAAATAGTACATGCAACCGCTGAAATAATGGGCCTTTTCTTAAGTTCCTCCCTGCCACCTACAATGGCAGAAGCTATTTCAATCTGGTATTGAGCATCCCGAGCGTTCAACGCTTCATGCTCCACATGCTTTGTCGTGTTTCTTGCAACGGTGATGAACTCCATTAAGCATTGCATGGGTCCCGGCACCTCGGTGGTAACCACCGCTGGCCAAACAAGATCTACATGGTCCAGGTAATCAGCTACTACTGAGAAAGAAGCAACATCCTCGGTAGTCGAGTTTCTTCGCTTACCTGTTTCAGCATCCAACACGAAAGGAGGCATTCCTTCCACACAGAAATGTGGCTCTTGCTTGTTCAGTACAAAGTCATACTTCGGGTTTCTAGCCGCATATGTTATGGTCTTCGGAGCTCTCTTTAACGCCTCTTCAACCAGATTCCCAGGAATGGTTGCATGCTTTTCTCCATAATCGACTTTCGCTCCACATTTCTTTAGAATATCAAGTGCTTCATCACTCATCACTTTGACGCCAGTTTTATCCAAAACTTCCAGTGAAGCACTGTGTATAGCCTTCATATCATCTTCCGATAGAAAACTTATCCCTGGTTTACTCATTTTCTTGTAATCCTCCTCTATTCTATGTATTTCAAGGCAGCTATCACTTCACAATTAACTCAGCAAAAGCAAACTATCCATTACCGTTATTTCCTTATTCGCAACAGGGAAATGGCGATAGCGGCTATCTCTGTGCCCCATAACAAAGGCCTTCCAGCCTCTTCCTGCCGCCATCGCCATTAAAAAACTGATTCAGGGTTGCTCTAGCGCAACATTCCTTTACTTCAGATGTATGTTCATTATGCTATAGGAGTTCAACCAGGATACAGGGCCACCTACCGTATTTACCCAGCCCTCAAACTTATCAGTCCTCCAGACAGAAATAACCTCTGACCTGGCCAGGAATATACGCGCCAAATCCTCAGCCATGATCTCCTGCATCTCATATAGAATCGCCTTCTTTTCTTCTATGCTTTTCGCACAGGAATTCTCAACCCAGAGTTGATTAAAGCGAGGGTTACTCCAGTAAGTTGGGTTCCACCACTCTCCTCCGGCGTCCCAACCAACATCTTCCTGCCATACCCAGTCCGACCATGGATCGGGGGATGGATCTTCACCATACACCATCATCTCTAATTCATCACTCATTGGATTATACAGAAAATCCAGAAAACTGTCAGGGTCCATTGCTGTAAAGTCAGCCTGTATGCCTATCGCAGGAAGCATCTCACTAATCAGAGTACACGTCTTAACATAGGCAGTAGCGGACGCCGAGGTCGACAGGCCAAAGACAAGATTTTCCCCAGTGGCCGGGTCGTTTCTTATCCCGTCTCCGTCCGTGTCCAGGTATCCAGCTCCATCCAGGATTTCGTTAGCCTTATCAGGACTATACTCGTATTGCGGCAAAT
>CAZDXE010000066.1:0-5876 GCA_964509565.1 uncultured Dehalococcoidales bacterium
CGATGGCGGTGACAACTTTACTCAAATTCCTGAGGCTATCGATGGCGGTGATATACAGGTCATAGCCGATGTTAATTTCGAGGAAAATGATATTATCTACGCCGCCGGCAATACACCAGATAGCGGACTCTGGCGATGGACCATCGGGGCCTCCACCAAATGGCGGCAGCTCGATGAAGCCATCACAGCACAGGAGAACGGACAGACTATTACAGGATTGGCTACAGGCAGCGAAGGAACGCTTTATGCCCTTGGGTCGGAGCCTGCCAGTGACAGCAGCGGAGGTGTGACACGCTCGCTGAATCCCTTTACGCCAGTTCTCCACGAAGTTGAGTTCGACTGGGTAAACTATGGACTGCCCGAAGGCACTGCGTTTGAGCCGACCACGGTTCTCCCTAACTCTCTTCCCTACCTCAAGCTATCGCAGAATGCCGAGCAAAACGAGCTGTGGAGCATCGACACTGCCAACCAGGTTATCTACCGCTTTCAAGATACCATGTGCAAATTCGGCCCGAGCCTCGATACACCGGAAGACGAAGCCGTAATCCCAACTGATTCCTGCTCTCATTGCCATGTTTCTAACCTCTTCCTCCATTGGACAGAGCTATCGGAAGCCACGGCGTACCAGGCAAGCATCTCCCTGGATTCAGACGCCTGCCAAATACTATGGTCAGGGAGCACCGATGATACCTGTATAACGGTCGCCGACAGCGCCACTATGCCAGAACTAACTTGCGGCATCACCTGCTATTGGCGAGTGAGAGCTACCGAGCCCATGAAAAGCCCCTGGTCCAACGTATGGTCATTTACTCCTGCCCTTATGTCATCATCTGCTGAGCAGGTATCTCCATCGCCAGGTGCCACCGGAATAGCGCTAAATCCTGTCTTCACCTGGGATTCTGTTGCCAATGCCAGCAGCTATGAATTCATATTATCTAAAGATAGCGGGTTTAGCGATGTAGTTGTCGCTTTGACTGGGAACGATGCCTTGCCAACCGTAGCATGGGGGTGTGACAGGGAGTTAGACTATTCCACCAGCTACTTCTGGAAGGTGCGAGCTATCAATGCCAACAGCTATGGTGACTGGGTGACTAATGTCTTCACCACCGAGGCAGGTAACTCGACGCTGCCAGCACTTCAATCTCCCCCCACATCATCACCCCCACCCGGGCAAACACCACTCATTCCATCGCAGCTGTTATGGGCAATGGTTAGCATAGTTGTTGTCCTGGTCACCGCATTGCTTGTCCTGATAATCAGGACGAGGGCGTAGCCCGGCAGGCACACTGCCACAGGACAAGCTACTACACGACAGGAAGGGTGAAGGAAAAACGGCTGCCTTCTCCTAATTTGCCCTGGACTTCAATCTTGCCGCCATGGCTCTCGACCAGGTGTTTGGCGATGGTGAGTCCCAGTCCGCTGCCGCCAGTAGCTCTGGCACGAGATTTATCCACTCGATAGAAGCGCTCAAAGATGTTAGGCAGGTCATCAGGAGGAATGCCTTCACCGGTGTCGGCTACACTTATCTCTACCCAATCCCCCTGCCGTGCAGCAGCTACGTTAATAGCATCTCCCTTAGCAGTATGGGCAAGCGCATTCTCCAGGAGATTACGCAACACCTGGCTAATCCGATGCGAGTCAATGTTAACCAGTGGCAACCCCTGTGGCAGGTCAGCGGATAGCGATACTTCTTTTGCTATTGCCTGAGCTTGCATTGCAGCCACTGTCCGGTTGATTAGTTCTGCGACGTCTTCAGACTGGCAAACTAACTCCAGTTTACCCGCTTCAGCAAGGCTTAAATCCTGGAGGTCATCGACCAGCCGTGACAACAGAGTTGTCTCTTCCTCGAGAGAGCGGATGGTAGCAGCATCCGGTTTTACCACCCCTTCACGAATTGCCTCCAGGTAACCCCGAACATTAGAAAGAGGGGTTCTCAGTTCATGGGCAACATCAGCTACCATATTTCGTCGCAACCGCTCGCCTTTCTCCAGGTCGCCAGCCATGGAATTAAAAGCCTGGCCCAACTCTCCCACTTCAGTTTTGTCTCTAACCTGTACTCTTTGAGAGAAATCGCCCTGCCCCAATTTCCTGGCAGTCTCCGTAAGAGCACAAATCGGTGCTGAGATACGCCTGGACAGGAAAAAGGTGATTATTAGGGCAATGGCAATTGCCACGCAAGCTCCCCAGATTAGAAAACGACCCACTGCGTTACAAAGGATATATAGTGAAGCTGATTTTGCTTCGCTGACATAGAGCATTGCCAGGGGACCTTGTTTCCACGAGGGTTGTAAAATCGTGCCCGGTGAATCAGACTCATAAGGCTTTCCTAGAAGGTCTCCCTCGGAATCAGCGACTACTATTTTCTCAGTATCGACCAGTATAATCCGCCGTTCAGAAACGTTTCCCAATTGTTCTACAAGAGGCTGAACCCCCTCCCAACTCCCCCGAACCCGGTAGTACTGGGATAGCTCGCCTGCCATTCTAGCCTCGAGCTTATACTCGATGCTCTCCTCAAAGCTCTGGATCCTGGTTCTGGTAGCCTGATCAAAAAAGAAAAATACTGCGCCTATAGTTACAAGTATCACCAGGCTAAAAGCCAGCATGATACGGAACTGCAGACTATCTTTCATTGCTCGCCCTCCAGGAAATTGTAGCCAACTCCATATACCGTCTTTATGTATTCAGGATGGTTGGGATCTGGTTCCAGTTTTCGACGCAGGTTGAGGATGTGAACATCCACTGTACGGTCGAAGCCAACAAAATCATAGCCAAGTGCCTCTTCGATAAGCTGGGCTCGGCTAAAAACCCTCCCTGGTTCCCTGGCAAGTATTCCCAGTAGCTTGAATTCTGTTGGGCTGAGGTTCAATGCTTTACCAGCAAGAAATGCTTTATGCTTAACGAAGTTCACAGTAAGCTCGCCACGCTTAATTTCTGCAGGGCCGCGCTCTCCGGGCAAGCGCCGCAGCACTGCCCGAACTCGGGCTGCCAGTTCCCTGGGGCTGAAGGGCTTGGTCACATAATCATCCGCTCCCAACTCCAGGCCGGCTAACTTGTTTCCGTCGGTGGTTCTTGCAGTCAGCATAATTATCGATACATCGGATTCATTCCTGAGGGCACGGCAGACCTCGAGCCCATCGATATCGGGCAGCATCAGGTCCAGAACAATAAGGTCAGGGTGGCTCTCCCTGGCAAGCCGCAAAGCCTCCACACCATCATAAGCGGTAAGAACTTGGTAGCCATCTCTCTTCAGGTAGAGCTTGACCAATTCCACCGTTTTCACATCATCATCGACTACCAGAACTTTTTTGCCTGCCACGTCCAGTCCTCCTGACAATTCGTTATATTTAACTAATGTTATAACACAAATGTTAAGGAATTATTAATAGCTGGTAATAGTTCAATGGTAGCAAGTGAATATTAGAATCCTGTTAAGATGTGAGGGAAATGCCGCAATTTTCCTTGTCCGCTAATTCAACTTCCTGGTTACCGCAAGGTCAGGCTTTTCACCATTGTGATTACCCCGTATAGTGAATCCAATCTGGTATTTGTTTCTGCCATTTATCTTCGAAATAACGGCATCGATATCACTTTTACTCACCTTTAGATGCGTTGACTGATATTCGAGCAATTCGTCCGGGCGCTGTATTGCAAGGCTGAAGATAACTTCCTGCAACTGAGCGGGCGTACAGTGCTCTGCTTTGTGGGCAATATAGTCTTGAGTGCTTGCATCTACAGGTATTTTTTGACACAGCAGGCTAATCAGTTCTTTTCGCTCTTCCAGTGACGGGAGAGGAATCTTCACCACGCAGTCAAACCGTGAAGGGCGCTGGCTTATAGCCCTATCCAGCGACTCCAGGTTATTGGTGGTAGCTACGGTAACAATTTCATGCTTATCTTCAATTCCATCGAGCACGTTGAGAAGCGAAAGTAATGCAGGACCACTCTGGTAATGATACTCTTCTCGGTTTAGCCCTATCAGGTCTATGTCCTCGATAAAAACGATACACGGGCTGAGGTCCTGGGCCATCTCGTAAAGCTCGGTGACGTACTCATCGCCGCTCAACCCGTAGGCATTGGTAGTGATACAGGTCACTCCATCGGCCTCCGCCATTAACGCTTTACAGATTACCGTTTTACCTGTACCCGGCTCGCCGGCCAGCAGAACGCCTCTTTTCTGAGGTATCCCATACTCCGCCCAGCGGTTCTTTTTGTCCAGGAAGTTGATGGTATTAGCCCTGACTTCCCTCTTTATCGCTGGGTCCATGACGATACTGTCCCACGATTTATCCTTAACGCTCAAAAACTGAATGCGCCCGCCGAATTCGATCTTCTTGCCCCGGTAGAAGTTTCGCTTTCGGGCAATGAATTCAACTCTATCGACAAATCTCTCGATCTCCTCTTTGCTTTCAGCAGAGCCTTCTACCTGAACCGAGTTCCTCCACTGCAGATTTATATCTACAGTAACTATGAAATGGCTATCGCCCTTCTCTAACAGCAATTGCCCATCCTTCAAGAGATTCTCGTAGTTATCGCAGTCCGTGCTCACGTCTATGTATTCGGGCTTGCTCCCGCGGTAGCCGAGTATCCTTACGATCTTCCACCCCTTTTCCTCGATGTGGCGCTGGAGTGCCCAGGTCAGCAACTCACCATAGTATCTTGGCAACATAACTACCGCATTTGCCCGATCGCCCTTGCCTAGAAAATTCTCGATAGCATCTTTGTTTTTATACTGTAACCTCTCATGTCTTCCGGCAATCCGGCCATACCGCTCAGGCACTTCAAACTCTTCGTCTTCTTCTTCCTGGATAGCTTCCAGGAGGCGTTCTTCTGCGTTCGTTTCCACTCATCCTCCTTAATATTTTTGCATTACAGAGTCAGGGTAACATGGGCCTGTGACAACGGTCTGTCAAAAATTCGGCTGGGATCTCAGTTTTTTACAAACATTCTTGTAACCAGTGGTATAATGAAAATCAGGCAAGTTCAGGCTAACGTGGGACAATGAAATTGAGTAAAGCTGATAGGCCAGGTAAGACGGATCGAACAGCGCGCTTACTGAAAGTGGAGCACCTGCTCTACCAGAATCCCAGGGGCTTGAAGGTGGAGGAAATCTCCAGCCGGTGTGAAGTCAGCAAGAGGACTGCATATCGCGACCTGCATGCTCTTGAGATTGAGCTGGGCGTGCCTATCTGGGAACAGGGCACCAAGCGCGGTATCACAGAAGGTTACCTTCTTCCCCCTATCCACTTTACCCTGCCCGAGGCATTGAATGTTTTTCTCGCTGCTCGGCTAATGCTTAGCTACACCCATCGCGATGACACCAATGTAGCCTCTACCTTCACAAAGTTGAACTCTATAGTGCCGGCTCCGTTGAGAGACCAGATCCAGAAGACAATGGAATGGATGCGAAAACAACCAAAGGACGACAGGTATTTGCGCACCATAGCGGCTCTAGCTGAGGCGTGGATATCCCGGCAGCAAATTAAGATAATCTATAGGGCACTGGAGGCAAAGAAGACAACTGAACGCATAATAGAGCCATATTTTATTGAGCCAGCGGCGGCAGGACATTCAAGTTATGTTATTGCCTATTGCCATCGTGCCCATAAAATACGCACCTTCAAGATAGAGCGCATAGAAAGCATAGGCCCACCCCTTGAGCATTATGTCATACCACCTACTTTTGATGCCAATGAATTTTTTGGCTCTTCCTGGGGCATCGCTGTCTATGGTGAAGTCAAGACGATTAAGCTAAGGTTTATTCCTGAAATAGCCAGGATAATGGAGGAGACAGTGTGGCATCCATCACAGGTAGTGGAGAAGCAAAAGGATGGCTCGGTGATAATGACACTACGGGTGACCGTTACAGACGAACTCCG
>CAZDXE010000067.1:0-5840 GCA_964509565.1 uncultured Dehalococcoidales bacterium
AGCGGGAGGAAGGTCATGGTGCTGGTGGGTGGCCCCAACTGCATCGGCCAGGGCATAGAATACGATTACTGCTGTGACCACGCTGCTTTTGCCCTGCACGACGAGGGCTACAAGACCATCATGGTCAATTGCAACCCGGAGACGGTTTCCACGGACTACGACACTTCGGATAAGCTTTACTTCGAGCCGCTGACGGTTGAAGACGTGCTCAGCATTTATGAAAAGGAGCAGCCCGAAGGGGTAATCGTACAGTTTGGCGGGCAGACGCCACTCAACATTGCCAAAGAACTGGCTGAAGCCGGCGTCAGAATACTGGGCACCTCCCCTGAAGCGATAGACCTCGCTGAGGACAGGGACCGCTTCCGTCACAGAATGGAGGAGTTGGGTATTCCCATGCCGGAATCAGGCATGGCCATTGATTTCGCAGAGGCCGTGGAAGTTGCCCATAGAATAGGCTATCCACTGATGGTACGACCCTCGTATGTGCTTGGAGGACGTGGTATGGAGGTGGTTTACGACGAGGATACACTCAAGTCATATGTTGAAGCGGCCGTGGATGTGACCCCGGACAGGCCCATTCTAATCGACAAGTTCCTGGAGAACGCCATTGAAACCGAAGCTGACGCCATTGCCGATGGGGAAATGGCCTTCGTGCCCGCGATCATGGAGCACATCGAGCTCGCTGGCGTGCACTCCGGCGATTCGGCCTGCGTCATTCCCCCGGTTAGCCTGCCCAAAGAGCATATCGATACCATCTACGAGTACACCAGGAAGATGGGGCGCGAGCTGGGCGTCGTGGGTTTGATGAATATCCAGTATGCCATCGCCGACGGCATCGTTTATGTGCTGGAAGCCAATCCGCGGGCGTCGCGCACCGTACCTCTGGTCTCCAAGGTATGCAATATCTCCATGGTACGGATTGCCACCCAGCTCATACTGGGCAAGAAGCTCTCCGACCTGGACATCAAACCGCAAAAGATCCCCCACTTCGGAGTTAAGGAAGCGGTTTTCCCCTTTTCCATGTTTCCCGAGGTGGACCCACTGCTGGGGCCGGAAATGCGCTCCACGGGAGAGGTGCTGGGAATGGGTGATTCCTTTGGGCATGCCTATATCAAGGCGGAAGAAGCCGCACAACAGAAGCTCCCTGAGCATGGTACCGTTCTGGTAACGGTATCGGGAAAGGATGACCCTCTCCTGATAGAAATAGCGAGGCGGTTTGTCGAGCTTGGATTTAAGCTCAAAGCGACGCGTGGCACACATGCTATCCTGGAAAGGCAGGGGATCAGCTCCGACATGATCCTGAAGATGCATGAGGGAAGACCCAACATCGTGGATGCCATAAAGAACGGCGAGATTCAGCTGGTGGTAAATACGCCCATTGGCAAGCTGAGCCAGGACGATGACTCATACATCCGCAAGGCAGCGATACAGTACCGGGTACCTTATATAACCACGCTGGCTGCTGCGGCTGCTGCCGTGAAGGGCATCGCTACATACTGCCACGGCGAAATGGACGTCAGATCATTACAGAGCTACCACGCCGATATCACAGAGATATAAAGACTATCTGCCATTGCGCATCATACGGGGCATCAGGGCACAGGCAGCAAAAACTTCAGCTAACGACTCACTAAAGCGACCATCGCAGTTTCACCTGAGCTCGTTCAGCCCTGAAGTGAACCCTTGAGAAAACCCAGTGCAAGCTTAACATGCATCTCTGTTCCTATAAGCAAGCTATCCTCATCAATATCAAAGCGAGGGTTGTGATGAGGGTAATCCGTTCCCTTATTCTTATTGGCTGAGCCAATATAATAATAACTCCCTGGAACTGTCTGCATAAAATATGACATATCGTCATAGCCCATTCCGGCAGGAAAGGCCTGAACACGTTCTTTGCCAACAACCTGTTCAGCGATAAGTCTGACAAATTTCGTTTTCTCCGCATCATTTACCAGCACCGGAACTCCAGCCTGGTAATCAAGCTTATATTGCCCGCGAAATGCCTCACAGACTCCTTTAATAATCCTCTCCATCTTACCGGGAACTTCCCTGTGCAGGCTCTCATTCAAAGTCCTCACCGTCCCCGTGAGTTTCACAGTGCCGGGTATTACGTTGAATGCGGTTCCCCCTTCTATCATGCCTATAGTCAACACGATAGCGTCACAACTATCTACCTCTCTACTGACAATAGTTTGAAGCGCCTGAATTACATAGGAAGAGATAACCACAGGGTCAATTGCCAGGAAGGGCATAGCGCCATGCCCCCCTTTCCCTATTATGTCAATAACGAATTTATCGCCAGCAGCCATCACGGCTCCTTCTGTTATGCCTATCATTCCAATGGGGATCTCACTTGCCATGTGCAGCCCAAATGCAGCATCCACATACGGATTCTCCATGACACCATCATCAATCATTGCTTTCGCTCCACCAGGCATAGTCTCTTCGCAAGGCTGAAAGATAAATTTGATGCTCCCCTTTAACTCACCTTTATGTCTGGACAGTATCTTAGCGCCAGCAAGCAGCATCGCTGTATGGCCGTCGTGTCCACAAGCATGCATCACGCCATCATTCTGTGACCTGTATGGAACGTCATTCAATTCCTGAACAGGTAGAGCATCCATATCGGCTCTCAACATAACGGTCTTTCCCTTTTCTTTCCCTTTTAAAAGACCAGTTACCCCTGTTTTCCCAACTCCTCTAGTCACATCCATGCCCAGATTTTCAAGATAATCCCCCACGATTCTCGACGTTCTAATTTCCTGGAAGCCCAACTCGGGGTGCATATGAAAATCTCTTCTCAAGGCAATCAACTCATCTTTTAAACCCGCAATTTCTTCTCTTATGTCCATTCTGTCTCCATGCTCCTTTCTCTACTTTTCCTGATTTTCCTGGAAGGGAATTATATCATAATCGATGCTAGCGAAGGTGCTGCCATTTTGTTCAATCACCCAGATACATCACATGGTGCGCTAGTCAGGCGGAAGATCTTCCAAACCATGTACACGACGAAGATTACCAACGCAGCTGTAAGCAGCCAGAAAAGCGATCCCAGCCTGCTCGCATTATCCATGGCTATCTCTACTGTTTGCCAGGTCAAATAAGTAAGAAGGCCCATGATTAGAATTTTGAGAATAAAAAGGCAACGGCTTATGAAAAGGCGAAGCACCTCGGTCTGCGCCTTAGTTAGTGTTTCCTTTCTCTTCTCAGGAAGATTGATAAGGCGTTTTGGGTCATTTGCGCAGGCAAACCAGACATTGAAAGAAGTCAATAAGACGAAAACCACAGCAGCTATCGTGGGCAACAGAAAAATTGTTCCTTTGCTATTCCAGTCATCGGGGTTGCCCCGAGCGTCAAAGTGAAACGGAATGGTATCCGGAAGCAACGAATAATTTGACAGGACTATATAAAAGGCCAAAATGAGCAAGGCCAGGGGAATTAACTCAAGCTGGAGAGGATAGCATCTGGTCAGTTTCTGCCACATAAAACACCTTGACAACTCTAGCATTCTCACCCAGCACCGTCAATCTGTCAGCACCAACAGGTGAGCTTAGCCTGCACGTTATGTCAAGTTGCTGCAGAGGAGAGGTGTTTACCATGATAAGGAGAGAGTAGATATCCACTACTCTCTCCTTATACAACAAGATGAACCTTCGGCCAGGCAAAATATCGTCTCACCTTGGAATAACAGGCAGAGTGATATGAGAAGGGTGTTTTCGTCGTGATACACCGTTTGGCTAGCCTTCACCGTTTCAGCATCCAGTCCATACTCATTGCCCGTATTCGGGTTCCTGTCCCTGTACTGATTCAACGACTACTAACACATTCCCTGATTGCCTCACTACCTCCCTGAATCAGGCTCATATTGTGTTAGAAGAGACTGACTCGTTAGAAATGTCCTCTGGTAATCTCATACAGATAATGCCTGGGTACGGGGGTTAGCTTTGATGCTGTAGCACGTGATGGTGCCAGTAAAAGAGAGCTGCTAAATCCGCTGTCACTTGCTTTTCAGCTTATCCAGCTCTTCGAAAACACCGGTCAATTCCTGCCTGGCTTTCCTGAGGGTACCGTCCATGGATTTTATCAGCGAGGCTGCCTCCATGGCATCATTTGAAAGCTTGTCCACAGGCGTTTCAGACCGGTCAAGCCGTTGCAGTATTTCATCAAGCCGTTCCTCTTTCTCTTCATAGGTCATATTTTCAATTTTCCGTTTCATTTCCTGCATCCTCCGTTTTTTGGACAATACTCCGTGCATAGCCATCTATAAACTGAGTATCGATTGCTTCACTCTCCTGTAGCTGCGCAATACTCCACATGATTTCACTGCGAAGGTTCCTGGTAATCGTATATCCCTTTCTGAGAATCTGGTCAGGCATCAGCATCAAGAGTTGCCGTTCCCGCTCGACAAGATGCCTCTGCCACTCAGTAACTATCTTCAAATATCTCGGCAGGGTAATATGACTGCAGATCACTATTAAACGCCTACTACTTGCATTCAACGACCAGTCACAAAGGTGACGGAGTTTCTGATTTTCATTATCGAGAAATACCTCTTTGTTGTTGAAGCATTCTTCGAATTGTGATCTTACCCTCAAGGTGCTGTTAGAAAACTGCTGCTGTACAAGCTCATGTTGTTTTCTGAATCCATTGCGCGCGCCCAGTATCATTCTGGATAATTCACGACCAGACAGCTCCAGCCGCCAATCAACAGTATTCTGCAGACGTTCAGCAGCAAGTTCAAGACTGTGTAGCAGTTCTCGAAGAGTATTGACCAGAACCTCAGCGACTGCGGTTGGTGTCTTAAAGCTCGAATGTGCAACAACATCCAGGACACCAGTATCAATCTCATGCCCCATGCCTACCCACACAGGTATCTGACAGTTAATGATGGAGCGAGCAATCCGCTCGTTGTCGAACCATGCCAGATCAAGCTGCGAACCTCCTCCTCGCACGATGCAGATAACATCAACTTTCGCCTTTGTCAGAAGCCCGACCGCTGAAACCGTTTCACTTTCGGTATTCTCCCCCTGCATGGTACAGTCGGCAACTATTACCTTAAATGAAAATGGGGAGTTAAAAAGCGTTTTTGTAAAATCTTTGTAGGCAGCCGACTCCTCTCTGGTAATCAACCCTATTCGCAATGGAGCAGTTGTCAGGTAAGTTTCTGTATTCTTCTTAAGTACATTTTCTTTTGATAGCTTTTCAATAATTTGCCTGCGGTTAAGGTCTATTTGCGATTCGCCAAACGAGGGGTCGATATCATAGATGTTTAAATTGAGGCCGTACACTTCATGATAGCGTACGGCGCAAAGGACGCAGACTTCACTGTTGTCCTGCAATGCATCCGGCATGCCCGCCTTGCGTAGCTTATTGAGGATTTTATTGTACTCCGACTGCCAGATAATAGCCCTGATTTGCGCAGTTTTATTTCCCATCTCATCTACATCGATCAGCTCGCAATAGTAGTTTTTGTAAGTTGCAGAACTCTTGGGTACGATTAAATGGGCTCTAACCCAGAACTCCTGGCTGGATAAATCCAGCAGAGATTGCTTAATCAGAGACGTTATTTCCTGTAATTGATATACCTTGTTTGCAGGCTCTAGATGAAAATACGATTCCATGGCAATTAGTTGCTCCCGATTTGCATACGTGTATTATACCACCCTGGATATCAGGCATTGCCTGCTAAGGCCAGTTGCATAAGGGGTAGATTCCTGCTTTCGCAGGAATGCCATGTTCTGCAGTAAAATAGCCGGCTTGAGATATCTATCATTTAGTGTATACATTGCAATAATTTATCATTTGATATATTATGTAGTTGTGGCCAGTAAAAAAAGGTA
>CAZDXE010000068.1:0-5731 GCA_964509565.1 uncultured Dehalococcoidales bacterium
TTGAGTTTGCCATGCAGGTTAAGGGGTTGGAGATACCCATGCATGAGCCACGATTGAAAGCAGGATTGGGCTTAGGTTATGCAGTTAACCCTCATGGGGCTGACCATATGGATAGCATTCACGATACCATGTACACCGAACCTGGGCCGGACTTAGATGTGGTTAAGCCTTTAGGAATACTGGAGCCTATTGCTGCTGATGAACTTGGACCATCTAAGGTATCCCTGTTCCGATACGTGCAGCAGGAACTCATTATCCGAGATTGCCTTGTGCTCTGTGATTTTATCCCTGGTGACATAATCCGGCTTAGAGATATTTTAGCTGCAGTTACAGGATGGAGAACGAGCTCTGTTGAGATGCTGAAAGTGGCTGAGAGAACTTTAACCCTCGCACGGATGATTAATATCAGGGAAGGATTTACGGCAGATGACGACAAGCTGCCCAAGCGTTTCTCTCAACCCAAGAGAAATGGAGCTTTGTCTAACAAGCCATATGACTTTCAGCAACTACAGAAAGCTAAAAGCTATTACTATGGTCTAATGGGCTGGGATACGAAAACTGGTATCCCTACTTCAGGGAAACTGGAGGAGCTGAGCCTTGAGGAGAAATAACAATATTTTGGCAACGAGAGCGGAGTTGTGGTTGCCAAAACAAAAAGGGAGGTAATACTTATAAAGTAAATGACGTTCAGAAAAGACTGAAGTGATGTCTAAATAAATAAGGAGGAGAACGACATGAAAAAAATATTGGTACTAGGAGCTGGAGCACAAGGGGGCCCATGTGCCTCAATTTTAGCTAGAGACAAGGATGTGTCGGAAATAGTCTTAGCTGATATAAACATAGATTTAGCTAACAAGGTTAAGGAGAAAATAAAGAGCGACAAAATCACTACAATGAAGGTAGATGCTGGCAAGGTTGAGGATATTGAGAGGGCAGCCAAAGGAGCAGATGCAATTGTTAACATGGCCTTACCGCGATTTAACCCGAATGTGCTGAAAGCTGCTTTAAGCAACAGAGCACACTATGCGGATGCGGCTCTGTCTATGTTTGGCCCTACATGGAATCAGTTGATAGAAAATAAACCACTTGAATTTGATAACGAATTTAAAGAGGCTGGGTTAACAGCTGTGTTTGCTTGTGGAGCCACTCCAGGGGTTACCAATGTGTTGGCAAGGCGTGTTTGTGACAAGCTGGACCGAGTGGATGAGATACATGTTAGACTTGGTGGCAAAGCACTGGAGGAGCCTAAGGAATTAGTCACTGAATGGAGCACGGGATGGTGTCCTGACGAAGCTTTAGAAAACTATGAAGATGAAGTTGACGTATTCGAAGACGGAGAATACAAGAGGTATCCACCATTTAGCGCTCCAGAGAAATACGATTTCCCTGAGCCTGTGGGGCCGGTTCTGATTACTCGACATACTCATGAGGAAGGGGTAACTCCACCACGTTTTATAGGCAAAGGCCTTAAGCATTGTGATTTCAAATACCCATTTGATCCAATAGCAGGTGCCCTGGTAAAACTGAAACTGACGAGCAAGGAACCTGTAGATGTAAATGGTGTTAAGGTTGCTCCAAAGAACCTTTTGATGAAGCTAATGAAAGCTCCAGTCAATGAATTTCTGTTGGAGAGTGAGACCACTGCCAAACGCCCATCCAAATCTGTCCATTTTATGGTAGTAGATATAAAGGGGGCCAGGTCAGGCAAAGATGTCACATACAAACTGATACGGTCTTCTGCAACTCCTGAAGAAAATCTACGCTTATACAGGAAATTTGGGACAATAAGAATTGGTGTTGCGCTGCCGGCGATTGTAGCCATAAAAATGGGTATGCAGGGGGATGCACCCAGGGGACTAATTGCACCTGAGTGCCTGGACCCAATAAGATTTCTTAAAATGATGGCAGATATGGGTGCTCCTGTGAAATTCCAGGAGATATGTTCTACCGAAGTATCTGTTTGACATTAAAACTTGCTATGGTATGATTAAAACCAGAAGACAAATTAATTCCAGGATAAAAATGTAAAAAGGAGGTAAGAATGAACAGACCAAAAAACTTGTTAGCCGTAATTGGAACACTGATATTGCTGGTTAGTCTATCTGTTCCAATAATGCAATGCGCCCCTGTAGCGGAAGAAGAGGTGACTCCACCAGCGGAAGAAGAAGTGACTCCACCAGCGGAAGAAGAAGTGACTCCACCAGCGGAAGAAGAAATAAAATATGGTGGAACTCTTGGTGTCGGCTGGGTTCCTGGGACGATGTTGGAAAATATACGGGTTGGCTCTGACTGGCAATATACAGGGATGGGGTGCTCGTTCTGGCAAATGACCTATGACCAGTTATGGATTCTCGGACCTGCCCCTGACTACGAGATTTTGCCCATGCTGGCTACCAGTTGGGAATCAGAAGATGGTAAAACCTGGACATTTCATATTCGAGAAGATGCTACTTTCCATGATGGTGTCCCTGTTACAGCTGAGGATGTAGCCTTCACCGTCGAGTATATGCCTAAAGCCGACCCATCATGGGCTTTCCAGGACATAATTAGTGAACCTGGGTCTATAAAGATTATCGACGACTATACAGTGCAGTTTACGCTGGCAACTGCACTTGGTGGACCGTGGCCCGCTTGCTACTGGGCACCAGTAATGCCCAAGCATATTTTCGAGCCGTATAAGGACAATATGTCCGCATACCCGAATGACGAAGCTATCGGCTCAGGTCCGTTTAAACTGAAGGAGTTCAAGTCTGCTCAATACATCTGGTTTGAAGCCAATGAAGATTACTGGGGAGGAAGGCCATATGTGGATGAGGTAATCTGGAAAACTTATGGCAACATGGACGCCCTATATATGGCTTTGGAGCATGGAGACATAGACATAATTGGATATGACTCTTGCCCCATGCGGGGGGCAGAGGACTTCAGGGCCGAAGGCTTTGAGGTTATAGAATGCTCAGGTATATCACTGGTTTGGCTATCGTTTAATCTGCATCAAGATGGACCAATTCAGGACCTGGATGTAAGAAAAGCTATTATGCATGCCATGGATAGAGATAGAATGATAGAAATGGTATATCTGGGTCACGCAGAGAAGGCAGATAGCTGGATATACCCAGAGCTGGCGAACTATAACTCGAACCTGCCGCAATATGATTTCGACCTAGATAAGGCTAAGGCGATGCTTGATGGAGCTGGATATGTGGATAGTGATGGAGATGGAATCAGAAATGACCCGGCGACAGGGAAGAACATGGACTTTGACCTGATTGTTAATTCAGGTTCGCCTGAGAATGTTAAGGCGGCAACACTAACTAAAGAAATGCTTGTGGAGGCGGGCATAGCTATCGATATGCAGGTGTTGGACTCGGGGACCTTCTATTCGTATCTATATGCACCCCAGGATGACGCGTATGAAATTGCCTTTACCGGGGAGCAACCTGGGCCGAAATCTGAGTGGGTATGGGAATTTGCCCGCAGTTTTGCCGGCGGAGGTGGAGGATGGAACACATCCTATTACGACAATCCTGCGTTTGATGAGGCGCTGAATGCAATGAATGCCGAAAGAGACCTTGAGAAGCAAGGGGAATTGCTGATGGACATGCAGCTGATGATAGCTGAGGACCTGCCATATGGATTTCTGTACAGGAGAGGGATATTGAATCCTGTTAGTGACAAATTTGAAGGCTATGTTGACATGATGGGACTGGCAAACTGGATTAATCCCTGGAGTTACTATAAGGTGCATTTGAAGTAAGGATGTAAGTCTCAATAAAAAGGGGGTGAGTACTATTAGTCCGCCCCCTTTTTATTGATAAAACAGAGGAAAACAGGGGTTTTTGCTAATATCACACACTAACTGGGATGCATCAATATAGTGGCTATAAATAAAGAACTGAAGGAGAAGGGAAAGAGATGTGGGTTAGTAGCAGTTATTATGTTGATGTATCGTTTTACAACCTTTCCAGCAGGAGGGCGTAGGCACTGGATGTTAAGGCATTTTACTGCTAATGTTTTTGAGGTGGAGATCCATTAAGATATTCTATGGGTGGTGGATTGTTGGTGCGTCCTTGCTTACTACCCTATACATGGGCGGAGTTGTCTTCTACGGGTTCACTGCCTTCTTTGAGCCCATAGTGAATGAAATGGGCTGGAGCTACACTCAAGTCTCCCTTGCTGCCTCGCTGCGGGGATTGGAGATGGGCCTGCTTGCCCCATTTATCGGAATACTGGTTGACCGTTGGGGACCCCGAAGGCTCATTGTTATTGGCGTGCTCATTGCTGCTGCGGGTTTAGTGGTACTCAGTGCTACCACATCCCTTGGCATGTTTTATGGGGCTTTCGCGTTATTGACCATAGGCATGAGTGCTACTAGCACAACGGTACTTATGACCACCATCGCCAACTGGTTCCATAGGAAGATGGGTATGGCAAGCGGCATAGCAATCTGTGGCTTTGGACTCAGTGGCTTACTGATCCCGGTAATAGTCAGACTCATTGCGGTGTATGGGTGGCGCATAACATTAGATATTCTTGCTGCCGGCATGGTAGTTATGATTTTGCCGCTTTCGCTCTTTTTCCGACATAAGCCGGAGGCGTATGGCTATTTTCCTGATGGCGAGCCAGAAAACTCCAGCAGCTACTCCAATAGCCTGGATGTACCGCACGATGAGATAGAAGTGAAAGCAAGACAGGCTATCAAGAGTGGTACATTCTGGCGTTTCACGTTAGCTTTTATGTACCATATGATGGCAACCAGTACCGTGGTAACTCACGTGATGCCTTACCTGGGCAGTATCAGTGTCAGCAGGACGATGTCTGGTCTGGTAGCAACCAGCATTCCCTTGACGAGTATTTTGGGCCGCCTTGGCTTCGGTTGGCTTGGAGATAGATTTGATAAGCGAAAGGTGGCTACGGTGGGCTTTGTGATGATGGGTTGTGGACTATTCTTTTTTGGATATGCTTCTACTATGAATAAGTGGATGCTAGTTCTTTTTCTCGCTCTTTTTGGTGTCGGGTATGGGGGGAACAATGCACTAAGGCCATCTTTGACGAGGGAGTACTTTGGTAGAAGGAATTTCGGAAGCATTTTTGGTCTGATCCTGGGCATTGGTGCTATAGGAGGTATAACAGGCCCAACCCTGGCGGGGTGGGTATATGATAACTGGGGTAGTTATCAGGCAGTTTGGTTTTTGTTAGCTGGCCTTGCTATTGTAGCCATAATTTCAATCTTAACAATGGCCCCTGGTAGAAGTGCAGTGGCACTGGGCGATAGAACCAGGCACTGTGTTGACACTAACAGAGGGTCGGATTAGTGAATTTTGTTAAGTGATAAGTATGATGCAATTCGGGTGGTAGAGATAATTTTACGGATGTTGTAAACTGGAAGAGAAGGTGTAGTTTAGAGGCTATGGGAGGACAGAAATTTACGCCAAGGAGGTAAGACGTTGTAAATGATATGGGTGTATATACTTCACGGCAAATAACGAATAATCGAGGAGAGGAGGTAGAAATGGGTAAAAGGAAAAATTTGTTGGCTATAGTTGGGATAGTGATATTATTGTTCGGTTTGTCTATTCCTCTGATGCAGTGTGCTCCTTTGCCAGAGGAAGAGGTGACTCCCCCATCAGAGGAAGAGGTGACTCCTCCGTCAGAGGAAGAGGTAACTCCCCCATCAGGGGAAATAGAGTATGGCGGGAGGTTGAATGTTGGGTTCACCACGCCTCAGGAT
>CAZDXE010000069.1:0-5580 GCA_964509565.1 uncultured Dehalococcoidales bacterium
GAAGCAGGATGTGTTCCGACAACCTCGACTATGTCACCTTCCTTTGCTTTCCTCAGAGCCTTGCGGGTTTCAACCAAAGGAACCGGGCAAATTTCACCTGTGCAGTCCACCTTTATCTCAGACATTTTACCACCTTCACACAGAACTAGTTCCACTATCTTAATTCATTACTCGTATTATTACCATCTTACGATTAATACTAACTTCTCCATTCCCTGTGGCCTAACTATATCTTATTCCTCAGCCCAGTTCTAACGGGGTGCATTCCAGGAGGAACGCCATGGCATCCACTCTTTTACGGTTGCTGCGGTCTGGGCAGGCTTACAAGCTGCGGCCAACTTCACGGAAATGTTTGGTGAGGTAGCACTCACGAAACAGTACCGCCAGGCTGCTGCTGAAATCAAAGAGGCTGCTATTGAGCCTATACCTTCAGACACGGCTGAGGCAATCAGCATGACCATAAAGTATACAGCAGCAATTGTCCCGATTACTCGTGCTGCCCACCTTGTTCGTCTTGCCAGGCAATTGCCCCTATTCTCTAACATTTGCTAGTCTCCTGCGTCAGTTGCCAGTTCGTCTTTGTGTTATGCTTCTTTCGCAGCAATATAAATTTACACCGGAAATGAATAAAACAGAAATGGGCTGGTGTCCCAAGTCAGCGTGCCAGATTATTTTGTTTAGGGAAATCCATGAGATGAATTGTTTGAAACAAGCACTCGTTGGAGTTAACATTAGGTAAATGAGCAAGACAGATAGACCTGCTACCAGGAAACGGGCTCAAAGAAGAAGTAAAGGCTCGCAAATAGAGCTAAACGACCAATTCAAACGGGCCCTGGATATAATGGAGTATACCAGCGAGAGTGTTTTCATTACAGGGCGGGCAGGCACAGGTAAATCGACACTGCTGAACTACTTCCGTAACGCTACGGAGAAAAGCATTGCGGTGCTGGCTCCCACAGGGGTTGCTGCTCTCAATGTAAAAGGCCAGACTATTCACTCATTCTTTGGATTCAAACCCAGTATCACCATCGAGCGAGTCAAGAAAATTCGCTACAGCGATGAGGCTAGCAATATCTACAAGAAACTTGATGCGATTGTCATCGATGAAATCTCAATGGTGAGAGCTGATTTGCTTGATTGTGTGGATAAGTTCCTGCGCTTGAATGGACCGGAGAGGAAACGCCCTTTCGGCGGCATTCAAATGGTCTTTTTCGGTGACCTCTATCAATTGCCGCCTGTCGTTACCGGAACTGAGAAGACAGTTATCGAGGAGCTTTATGAGACTCCTTATTTTTATAGCGCAAGCGTGTTTGACTCTGTGGAAATGGAGTTCGTAGAGTTGGAAAAGGTTTACCGCCAGCATGAAGGGCAATTCCTGGATCTGCTCAATTCTATCCGTAATAGTATGGTTACCGAAGACGACCTGGAGCTTCTTAGCCAGAGATATATGCCTCAATTCGAGCCGCTTCCCAGTGATTTCTACATTTACATGACGACCACCAACAAACTGGCAGGGCAGATTAACAGCCAGCGGCTTGCAGGGCTGAAAGGGAGAGCTTATACCTTCACTGCGAGGATTGAAGGAGAATTCGAGGATAAGTACCTGCCTACGGCAACTGACCTTCAGGTCAAGGTAGGGGCACAAATTATGATGGTCAATAACGATAGCGATGGCCGCTGGGTTAATGGCAGCATTGGGAAAATCACCGGCATGACTGTCGATAAGGATGGAGAATCGGTACTTATTGCGGAATTGTCTGATGGCACAGAGGTAGAGATTAATCCCTACACATGGGAGATATTCAGGTTCTATGCCGAGGGAGGGCAGTTACAGTCGGAGGCTATCGGCAGATTCAGACAGTATCCGCTAATGCTGGCCTGGGCGGTAACCATCCATAAGAGCCAGGGGAAAACTTTTGACAAAGTAATCATTGATATCGGGAGAGGAACATTTTCTTACGGGCAGGCTTACGTGGCATTAAGTCGGTGTACCACACTGGAAGGCATTGTGCTGAAAAAACCTATCCTGAAGAAGCACATCTGGACAGATTATCGTGTAGTGAATTTTTTGACAAAGTACCAGTACGCGAAGGCGGAACAGTCCTGTTCGGTTGATGAGAAAGTTGAAATGGTCAAAAAGGCGATTGAGAATAATACGGAGTTGCGGATGGTATATCTCAAACCTAACGATGAGAAAACGAGCAGGACGGTCATTCCAAAGGCTGTTGGGGAAATGGAATACTGCAACAAGAAGTTTCTCGGCATGGAGGCATTCTGTTTGAAGCGGAATGGGGACAGGGTGTTCCGAATTGACAGGATACTGGAGATAGAAGAGGCGTAGCTATGACGCCATTGACGCTTATAAAGGAGACATGAAAATGCTTGAAAAAGGAAAATTGGCTATGTTCTGTTATCGATGTGCTCAGGCTGCGAAAGGCACAGCTTGTACTGTAAGTGGTGTATGTGGACAAACTCATACAGGAGTATATTCAAAGGAGACGGAGGTGATGAAAAATGAAAACGCTAATTGTTTACGAATCAACGCATCATGGCAGTACTGAAAAAGTTGCTAAAGTAATTGCAAATGTTCTTGAAGCAAGGCTGGTGAAGCCAAAAGAACTGGATATAAGCGCTGTGGCAGAATATGACCTGCTTGGTTTTGGTTCGGGCATTTACATGGGGAAACATCATAAAGATCTATTTGGCATTGTCGATAGACTACCTCATCACGAAAGCAAAAAGGCATTTATTTTTTCCACAAGTGGTGCAGGGGAAAAGAATATTACTAGCAATCACAAAGCGATGAGGAAAAAACTGATGGGAAAAGACTTTACAATTGCTGGAGAATTCTCGTGCAGTGGATTTAGTGATGTTGGACCACTAAAATTATTTCGTGGAGTAAATAAAGGCAGGCCCAATGATGGTGATTTAAGCAAGGCGAGAGATTTCGCAAAGCGATTGAAGGGTGATTAGAAAGCCTTGCCTTCGACCCTGCGTGATACATTGGAATGGAGAACCAGCTGGTTTTTATTCATAAATGCGCATTGCCTTGCTTAGCTTGAAATCTGTCTCAACAGAGCTGAGAAGATCCAGGTATTGCTCCAGGTAGCGCGTCATTAGAAATTGATGCCTCACTGTTTCCCTGGCATTTCGCCCCATCTCTTCTCTTAATTGCCTGTCTTTGACCAGTTGAATAATTCTCTCTGCCGCCTCTTCGATGGAGCAGACCAGAAACCCATTGTCCCCATCCTTAATCTGGTGGCGGATGCCGCCCACATTTCCTCCTATTACCGGAGTTCCCTTCCACATAGCCTCGGCAACCGTTAACCCAAACCCTTCGCGAATCGATTTTTGAAGGACAACAGTTGCCCTGCGTTGAAGGGCGTTTACCAGCGCCCCGTCCTGGTGACTGAGAATGATGATGCGTTCTTCACGTGAGCTCAGCAGGGAACGGTACACTATATCGCCTTCCGGGTCATCGGTGGCTACGTTGCCCAGCAGCACCAGTGTGCAATTCACTTCCTTTCTTGCCAATTTGAAAGCCTGGATGACGCCTTCAGGGTCTTTCCATCGGTCGAAGCGGGAGATTTGCACTACCAGTGGAAGGTCGGTGGGAATATCATAGTGATTCAGGCGTTCATTTACTTCAGACTGACTCAGCTCTCGGTTGACGATGGAGAAAGGGTCAATAGCCGGCATAAAAAACACCTGTGGCGTCTTAAGTTTCTGTTCATAGTCTTTGCTGCTGAGGATAACCGCATCATACTTTTCTATGATTGGTGACAGGTAGTTCCACAGCTTCTGGTTTCGACAGGACAGGTCGATGTGACAGCGCCAAATCCAGAAACACTTCTTTCTATAGTGGTTGATTAGTGGAAGTGGTTGTGGGTCATGAACAATGATCACGTCGTGGTCCAGATGGTTTCGGATGGCGTTTTCGTAAACAACTTGCTCGTAGAGCTTGATTTTCCTATCGCTAAGGTTGATTTCCTCACCCTGTAGGGCGTTATGAAACTTTTTGGTTACGCTGAAGAAATCGGGTGGCCCATGAATCACTCTCCAGCCAGTCTTTATGCCCAGGCTGTTCACCAGAAGCGTCAATGATGACAGCAGTTGTGACACGCCTCCGCCATAATATGTCGAGTTTACGTTAACCACACGGAGGTCCTGGAGTGGCCTGGCTTTCTCCCTGATGCGCTCGACCGTTTCCGCTCCCACGAACTGCTTGTAGTCTTCGACCTGTACGGTTCTCCTATTTTCCATGATTATTACCTCCTGTTACCGATAACGAATCTGTTATTACCGGCTACCCGTTGTTACGGGTGCTTATTCGATTTTTAATTTCCTCATGAACTGAGCTGTCTCTTCGGGTAAGGCGGTATTGATGTTAATGCCGGAGCCGATTTCGAATCCTGCTGCTTCAGTCAACCGTGGAATAATTCTCATGTGCCACAAGTAGTAGTTCTTATTCTCATCTCCTACAGGAGCAGTGTCGATAACATAGTTGAAATCAGGGTTATTAAGCCCCCGATACAGCTTGAGCAGAACTATTCGTAGAACATGTGCCAGGTTCTTCAGCTCTTCCGCCGAAGTGTTGCCAAAGCAGGCTCGGTGTATCGTGGGCACAATCCAGGTTTCGAATGGCTGATGAGAGGCAAAGGGGTGGAAGACCACGAATTTTTCCGTCTCCATCACTATCCGTTTACCTGCGCTGAGTTCGTGGCTTACAATGTCGGAGTAGAGGCATCGTCCGGTACTATCATAGTGACTGGTGGCTACTTCGTATTGTAACCTTATGTATTTTGGCACTACAGGGGTGGCTACCAGTTGCGAATGGGGGTGCTCCAATGATGTGCCTGCCGACAGTCCGTAGTTTTTAAAGATAATAATCAATTTTACAGGGGGCATTCGGCTGACCATATTGTATCGTTCACGATAGGCGTGCAGAACATCCTCTACTTCATTGTCTTCTCTCAGGGCGATGGGTTTATTATGCACCGGGGTTTCCACGATTACTTCGTGTACTCCTATTCCATCCATGCTCAGAAAGAAACTGTCTGCCTCCCTTCTCATAGTGCTACCATCAGGTGTGAGAGCAGGGTAACGATTGTTAAACGCTCTCACTCGCCAGCCTTGTGTCTTTTTATCTGGATATGAGAGCGTCTCGAGAGGAGTCATGGTCTCGTTGCCGGGGCAGAATGGACATGACGGCAAGAAGGCGAGTGGTTCGAGTTTGGAGTGCCTGGATACAAAATTGTGGGGCCTTTTAGTCCTTTCCCTGGCTATGATAACCCACTCTCCGGTTGTAGGATCCTGCCTTATCTCGGACATATTCTTATTGCCTTTATTGTAAGTCTTACAGAAGCGGTAATACAAGGAATTATACCAGCATTTAATCCCGCTGCTAAAAGTCATCGTCTCAGGGTCTCGTGGTTGATCTCACACTCATACCGTTCTACAAGCCTCTTCACTGTCAGTATAACCGTAGTTCAAAAACTGTATAGTATGTCCTGGACACCGCACAATTCACAATTGACAAATTTAAACTGCCCATGCTAGCATTGCCTGCAGAATTAAATA
>CAZDXE010000070.1:0-5580 GCA_964509565.1 uncultured Dehalococcoidales bacterium
AAATTCTAGGTCGAAACTTCTCTGATTCTTCATGGCAAGATCTTCCCTTTCCTCCATTATAAAGTATTTTCACCTTGCCAACCCCTCCTAACCCAAAGTGTCCAGTTCCAGGGGTTCACTCCAAAGATTCATAGAACTCCAGTGTGCGTATACTAGTATCTTGTCTTCTGGAAGTAAGGAACTTTGTTAACAAAATAGGGAGTCCATTGTTAACAAATTGAGCTATTAGTGGAGGTAGTTTTTGATGTTTTTGTGAGGGTTTTTTGGTAGGCCGTGAGGGATTCGAACCCACGACACCCTGATTAAAAGTCACTAGCTCAAATTTCAAGAAAATTCAAGCTTTTCCGTAGCTATATTAACTAAAATCACCCCTAATATTACAGAGTAATCAGGGTATCAACTCACCTCCAATTTTATGACAGTCTGCTTGTCCATTATATAAGAGAACTTGTCTGTTGGGCAAGTTCATATTCATGCGGATTATAAAGAATTTATTCTGATTCAAATTAACAAATACTGGTGTTTAATCAAGCATAATTATTGGACTAAAAAGGCGGAGCCATGGCAGGAAGAGGATATAACCAGGAACAGATTATCAACAAGAGGAGAAGCCAAGACGTACATCAACCAATGGTACCGCTACCATTTGGTGATAGACAGAGTAATACAGACCTGATAACTTCTAAGGCATAACTTCATATATACGGCCGATATGTGAAAGAAAGCTATGTGGAATAAATAATGGAGGTGCAATAGTTTGAAAAGGTTTCTTATTTTAGTGGTTGTAGTTGCAATGATGACTGCCCTGATAGTAACACCGGTAATGGCTGCAGGAAAAAATGGACAATCAGGGAAATCCAATGTTGGGCATGTATATCTGTATGAGAAAGATGCCGACTGGGAGGCTGTCGCGGGTGGTGCTTGGGGAAAATATAACTACAAGCTCTCTGACGAAGGCGAGCTAACCGAAGTATCAGGTGTTTTCAACGGGCATGGGCTTGATGCGGATGTAGAATATAGCCTGATTTACTATCCCGAGGTAGCTCCTAACCCGTGGCCAACAGGTGGATATGAGGTGGTTGTTATTGGCAGTGGTATGGCAAATGAAGATGGGAACGTCCATATAACTGGCGCAGTCGTCATTGGTGGACCCGACACCCAACCTGCAATAGGGGATTATGTTGATATGACAGGGGACAAGATTTGGCTGGTGTTATCAAGTGACCTTACTGACTCTGTTATGACTGGCTGGAATCCCAGTGAATACCTATTCGATGACGACTTGATAAACACTGGTGCCTAGGTTCATAAACAACCTTAATTGAGTAGTGCTGAATAGGATTTACAGAAGTCCTAGAATGGAGGGAATAACGTTGGTTGCTCCCTCCATTCTCTGGGGTCAGATCAGTTTGGATACTCATTAGAATCTTAGAATCCTCGATGTAGTAATAATCTTAAAAGAAAGAGAGTACAAACAAATTATTTTTTCACTTCCGCCAACACTATCCGTTCAATCTTTGGAGTGAACTCCTGAAGCTGGACAGATTAGGTTAGGAAGGTTTGGCAGGGTCAAAATACTCTATCATGGAGGATACCTTTGATAGTTATCACAAGTCTAACCTGGCAGATCAGCGTTATAGATTAACTCCCCTTGAACTGTTAAGTAGTTTATCTTTAACTAGTGTTGTAAATACAAGTATGACTTCCCTAAAATAGATCAATCAATGCAACCTGAGTGTGTGCGAATACAGTGCAGGTAACACTAGTGTGAAAAGGTAAGCATATATTGCGTAAGTGCGTCAGATGTTGTCACCTCCTGATCCCGTATTCATCAGCCAGCCACAAACGATAGCGGTGATATGTCGATTTATCGACAAGGCATTTGTGTAGAATAGTCAATGAAATAGATATTTGCATGGTAAGTAACAAAACAGGCAATCGTTCAATATTGAATTAATTCAATATCAATCAATAATAAACTCGCAAGCTGGATAACTCGTGTCTTATTGGCTACGAGATGCAGAGAGGCCTCACTACGTTGGTGATAACTACAGCTCCATAATTGACGATGGTGAGTATATGGAGATTGATGCTATATTGGCTGCTGGCCTCCTGTCTCACTTGAAGGCTGAGTTTAAGGAATTTTCAAGTATACATGACTGGCGAGGTTTGGTCAGAAGAGATATACCTAAAAATGCTGTACTTGCTATGAAGAAGCAGAGAAATTCCAGTCATACCTTGTCTCGTCTTCGATAGAATACGTCGCTGGTTTGTTGACCGTTGCTATTCCACTGGTATAAATTCTGTTGTACTGAAATGAATGAAGAATTGATTGCTCCCTGTGGCATGAACTGTGCAGTCTGCAGCGGCTACCTTGCGTTTGCCAATGACGTTCGAAGTAAGGGAATAAGGATGCCGTACTGCCGTGGTTGCCGAGCACGGGATAAGATTTGTGCTTTCTTAAAAAAGCGCTGCCTGCTGTTAATGGAAGGCAAAGTGAAATACTGCTATGAGTGCCCTGACTTCCCCTGTGAGAACCTCAAGCATATCGACGCCAATTACCGTAAAAAATTCAGGATGAGCATGATTGAGAACCTCGAATTCATCAAGGAGCATGGCATCGTAAAACTACTCGAAAGGGAGACGGATAAATGGAAATGTCCCGAGTGCGGTGAAATGATATGCTGTCACAACGGTATTTGCTTTAACTGTGGGCTTGAGAAGTTGAAAGTAAAGGAAAAACTCTACCGGTGGGAGGATGACTGAGTCGCCGCTTCAGTCATAGGGGGCAGTCCAGTTTCCAGGGTGAAAGAACTTCTGCCTCTCCGTCGGTAATGACAATGTCTTTTTCAAAGTGTGCAGAGAGGCTACCATCGGCAGTAACGACTGTCCAGCGATTCTTCTTAACCTTAGTTCGCCACCCGCCAGTATTCACCATCGGTTCAAGTGCGAAGGTCATTCCTTTGCGCAGGATAGGGCCGTGCCCTGATGGTCCAAAGTTTGGTACCTGGGGGTCTTCATGCATGTCCTCGCTATAATAGCGAAAAGAGGGACTTTCGAAGGCAGTTGTGAGATTTGTCATTATTGGGATGTTTAGTGCTGCCATTGTGATTATTAATCAAGGCCAAGGAAGATGACTTTGTCAATAGTAAAGGGCGCCATCAAATTCTCCTAACCCTTTATGCCCTTTATGTCCAATCATAGGGGTGCAGTCCATTATTTTATTCTTCGTATAAAACCAAATAAAGAAAAAACAACTAAAACACTTAAATATACCTGGTAACTTTTGAAAAAGGACGATGGAAAGGATTATAATAGCGGCGCTGGTATAGCTGTAGTTTCAAATAAAGAGCATAAGGTGAAGCTATTTTTAGGTCATCTTTCATATACATATGAGTATAAAGTTGATATTGAAGTGAGTATGAATAATGAGATGAATTACGGAACAATGGCTGATTTTGAAACAACAAGCCGTGCTATAGCTGAGTCTCAGGTAATTTGGTTTCTTGCTGGTGTCATTCTCACATTTGTAGTTGGTTTCTTAACTAAGTTTCTTTAAATTGAGATACCAAATGAACACCATACAATGTAAGTACTGCCAGCCCGAAAACATAGTCAAATACGGCATATACAAAGGCGTCCAGCGATATTACTGTTATGTGGAAGGTAGCGAGGACTTTGGAAAAGTCAAAACAACCACGAGTTAACTTGACCAAAAATGCTATGTTAATAAAGGGATGTGATAGGGATAAATCAAATTGTACTCCCGTGGGAAAAGCGATGCGAAGAAAAGTCATCATATTGAATGGCAAAGACAATGTTGCTGTTGCGTTGGCTAACTTAAAGGCAAAAGAGCTTATCAGGATAGAGACAGGTAAAGGCGCTCCTTGTGTGCTACTAATAGACAATATACCCTTTGGGCATAAGTTTAGCCTTACTCGTATAAAATCCAATTCACCTGTGATAAAATATGGTGAAATCATCGGTGTGGCTAGCACAGATATTCAGCTTGGGCAGCATGTTCATGTACACAATGTAGCCAGTATCCGGGGTCGCGGTGACCTTGCCAAAGAGAGGAAGAAATGAGCTTTTATGGCTATCCTCGCTCAGATGGCTCCGTAGGTATTAGAAATTATGTGGGCATTATCGCCACAGTTGGTTGCTCCTCAGACGTAGCACAGGATATTAGCAACCAGATAGAGGGAACAGTGCCATTTCTGCATTACCAGGGTTGTGCTCATCTGCAACCTGACACAAAACTAGTGGAACGGACACTAAGCAACTTAGGGCAAAATCCTAATTTAGCAGCAGTGCTTTTAGTAAGCCTAGGCTGTGAATCAGTCGATGTTGATTCTATACTGAATAATATTGCCATATCAGGAAAACCTGTAGCTAAATTGGTAATACAGGAAATAGGGACTATTTCAACTATTGCTGAAGGCTCGCGGATTGCTCGACAAATGGTCTCAGATGTTTCAAGAATAAAGCGCGAAACATTTGATGATTCTAATTTGATATTTGGTTGTGAGTGTGGGGGCTCTGATGCCACCTCAGGTCTTGTTTCTAATCCTGTCATAGGGGCAGCATGCGATCGATTGATTGAGAATAACGGTAGCGTTGTTTTCAGCGAAACCACAGAGTTTATTGGCGCTGAACATCTCTTAACCAAGAGAGCAGAATCACCTGAAGTAAAGCAGAGAATCTTACACATAGTAGATCGTTATGAAAAACTTATTCTCTCATGGGGCGCGGACATGAGGGGAGGAAATCCTAGCAGAGGCAACATAGAGGGAGGACTGACCACTATTGAGGAGAAATCTCTTGGCGCTATCAGTAAAGGGGGTAGCAAACCTATAAAGCAGGTATATGAATATGGAGAGAGGATAAAAGGTAAAGGATTATTCATAGTAGACGGCCCCGGGTTGGATTACAAATCTATGACTGCTCTGGCTGCTGCTGGCGCTCAAGTTATTCTCTTCAGTACAGGGCGAGGAAGCCCTATAGGATTTCCTTTCGTTCCTGTAGTAAAGATCACCGCAAATCCAGTTGCATATGAGCACATGAGAGAGAATATGGATGTTTATATAAATATTGACGAATTTGAAAATGCTGAGACAGAGGGGCAATTATTATACGATGAAGTGGTGGAAATCGCTTCAGGGAAGTTGACTAAAGCTGAAGTGCTTGGCATAACTAACTTCGGGGGCATCTATACATTTGGGCCAATACTTTAGCGAGGAACTGGGATAAACAGCTTCGGTTTACATAGGCAAATAAAAGCTGGGCGGATTATCACTCATGTTTGCTGGATATTAACCAGTAGGAGAACAATTAAAGTATAATTAGTGAAACTAAACAAGAAAATTGGTTGTCCTGGCTGACCACATAGGTAACACTGGGTTATGGAGGCACCAACTAGATTATGGCTAGCGAGCATTACGCTTTCCCTATTCTAAACACCTTAGTCCCGCACATGGGGCACACACCCTGGGTTGCTGGTGTACTATTTTTGAGTGTAATCTGTTTGGGATTCCTTATCTCCACCTTCTTCCTACACTTCATACAATAAGCTGTTGCCAT
>CAZDXE010000071.1:0-5234 GCA_964509565.1 uncultured Dehalococcoidales bacterium
TACAGATGCCATAGTTAATGCTGCTAATTCCAGTCTAATGGGAGGTGGTGGAGTGGATGGAGCGATACACCGGGCTGGAGGACCAGCTATACTGGAAGAATGTAAACACATTGTTTCCATGCGAGGAAGATTGCCAGCAGGGAAGGCTGTGATCACCACGGGAGGAAACCTGCAGGCGAAAAATGTAATACACACAGTTGGCCCCGTCTGGTACGGAGGCGGCAGAAACGAAGCTGCACTGCTGGAAAGCGCCTATCTGGAATGTCTGAAAGTAGCAGCTGAACACAAATTAACCAGCATCTCTTTCCCTTCTATAAGCACAGGCGCCTACGGCTACCCCATAGCTGAGGCAGCCATGATAGCCATAAAAACTGTGGCTTCATTCCTTAAGAAGCAAACTACCTCTATTAAAGAGGTAATATTTGTCCTTTTCGATTTCAAAACCTATGAAAACTACCGTTCTGCTTTGCAGAAAGTGATAGGGGGGAAAACCTTCAATATAGTTCATCGCAGGCAAATCACAAACCATGTTTAACAAATTGGAATCAGCGGAAAAACGTTACGCAGAGCTAAACGAATTTATGGCTCAGCCAGAGGTACTCACTGACCCCCAGCGACTCCAACAACTAAGCAAGGAAAGAGCTAGCATTGAGAGCATCGTCACTATATATCGAGAATACAAGGCAAACCGCAAAGAATTATCTGAAATGGAAGCTATGCTCAACAACACAAGGGAAGCAAACATGACGGCATTTATCAAGGAAGAAGTAGGGAAACTCGAACAACATCAGGATAAACTCCTTCAGCAACTTAAATTATCCTTATTACCCAAAGACCCCAACGACAACAAAGATGTCATTGTCGAGATAAGGGCTGGCACAGGTGGCGAAGAGGCAGGCCTTTTTGCTGCCGACCTGTTCCGCATGTACAGCCGCTATTCTCAAAGTAAAGGTTGGGGAACAAGCATTATCAATAGCAACCGCAGTGAAATCGGAGGCTTCAAGGAGGTGATATTCGAAGTTAAAGGAAAAGGTGCCTTTAGCCAACTCAAGTATGAGAGTGGTGTGCATCGAGTGCAAAGAGTTCCCGCCACTGAAGTTTCGGGACGAGTTCATACGTCAACCGCCACAGTGGCTGTTCTACCCGCAGTAGAGGAAATCGAGCTCAGTATTAGCCCGGACGAGTTAAAAATGGACTTCTTTCACAGCCGAGGAGCTGGAGGGCAGAATGTAAACAAAGTAGCTACAGCAGTTCGTCTTACACACTTGCCATCAGGCATCACAGTCGCCTGCCAGGATGAACGCTCCCAAATAAGAAATAGAGAGAAAGCCATGGCACTACTTAGAGCCAGATTATTCGACATGCAACAGCGGAAGCAATCCGAAAGTATAGACCAGGAGCGACGAAGCCAGGTGGGGAGCGGGCAACGAGCAGAAAAAATACGCACTTACAATTTCCCCCAAAATCGCATCACAGACCACCGTATCAATTCAACCTTCCATAACCTGGCCCAAATCCTGGACGGAGGACTCGACGAGGTGCTTGAGGAATTATCCGCCAAGGAACAGGCTAAACAATTAGAAGCAGCTCTTTCATGATTTTAAGCCAGGCTTTACATTTGGTTAATTGCACATTATCTGCAGCGAAGATTGATGATGCCCATACCGAAGCTGAGCTTCTACTATGCTATACCTTAGAAATATCAAACGTGCAGCTATATAGTGAGCCTGAGCGGCTCTTAAGCGCAACAGAAATAAAACACCTTCATAACTTTGTTCAACGCCGCCTTTCGCACGAACCAACTGCGTATATCTTAAAAAGATGCCAATTTTATGGTATTGATTTCTATATTGACCATCGTGCTCTGATTCCCCGTCCCGAGACGGAGCTTCTGGTAGAGAAAACTGTCGAATTTGCTCACCGTCGTTGCCCTTCAAGGAATCAACTTGTTATAGCGGATATTGGTACTGGCAGCGGAGTCATTGCCATTAGCCTTGCCCTGGCGCTACCAGAAGCCAGAATTTATGCCACGGATATCTCTCCCTCAGCACTACAGGTAGCCAACATAAATCGCCGCCATTATAAGGAAGTTAGCAACAGAGTAAAATTTCTCCGGGGCAACTTGCTTGAACCATTGCCTGAACCCGTAAACATAATAGTAGCTAATCTCCCCTACATCAAAAATTGTGAATTACAAACATTAAGCCCCGAAATAATAAATTTCGAACCCATACCAGCTTTAGCAAGTGGTGAAGATGGCCTGGATAAGATACGTTGCTTGTTAAGCCAGGCGCCAGGGAAAATGCGCACTGAAGGTTGTTTACTCCTGGAGGTGGGCCACGATCAGGGCGAAACAGTAAGCTCAATAGCAAATAGCCAGTTCACGCAAGCCACTATTGAGTTAATTCCCGATTTAAGCGGCATTAATAGGGTAGTAAAAATTACGCTATAAGAGAGTTGATGTTGTGAAAGCCAACTTTCGTACTTAAGCTACCAATCTTCCGATGCGTTTGATAGCTATCGCTTTGCCTGTATCCTCATCCACTTCGACAAAAATAGCATCGAAGCTAACTCTGCCTTTTCCTACTGGGAGGCGGCGAGGTATCAGGGTAAGAAAACGCTTAAGTACAGAATCGACATCATCCCCAATAACCGAATCCTTAGGGCCAACCATGCCTATATCAGTAACATAAGCAGTGCCCCTGGACAATATACGAGAATCAATAGTACCTACATGTGTATGGGTACCAAGTAAAGCACTAACTCGACCATCGAGGTACCATCCCATCGCTACTTTCTCCGAAGTTGCCTCAGCATGAAAGTCAACAATGATAACTTTTGCCTTATCATTGAATTCAGCTAACAACTTGTCCATAGCACGAAAAGGGCAATCAAAATCACCTATAAAAGTGCGTCCTATCAAATTGACAACCAGGACGTTATCTCGAAACAAATAACCGCGGCCAGGAGCGGCAGGTGGATAATTCAACGGCCGAAGAATAGGCAAATTGCCATCCAGATAAGGGAGAATTTCTTTATGATGCCAAATATGATTACCCGAGGTTATTACATCGATGCCGTAATCAAAAAGATCCTGCGCCGTGTCTGGAGTTAGCCCCAATCCACCCGCAGTGTTTTCGCCATTAGCTACTACCAAATCGAGCCTGTACTCGTGAAGCAGGTCCGGCAGCAACTCTCTCACAGCCTCCCTGCCAGGCTTGCCAATAATGTCACCTATTACCAGGATTCTCAATATTTTACCCTAGCCATTCTATTTGGCATAATCCACGGCTACAGTCTCTCTAGCCACCACAATTTTTATCTGGCCAGGGTAAGTTAGGCTTTCCTCTATTTTCTTGGAAATATCCCGAGCTAATCTGATGGCTGTCAAGTCGTCGATCTCCTTAGGTTTCACCAAAACACGTACTTCACGCCCAGCCTGAATAGCAAAACATTTTTCCACCCCAGAAAAACTACCTGCTATATCCTCCAATTCTTCAATCCGCTTCAGATATTGCTGGACAGATTCACGTCTGGCACCAGGACGTGAGCCGCTTATAGAATCGGCAGCAGCAATGATAAATCCCATAACACTGGTTGTCGAAGCTTCACCATGATGCTCAGCGACAGCTTGAGCCACTTCGGCAGATTTATCCCATTGTTTAACTAAATCAGCGCCTATCATGGCATGAGAGCCTTCCACCTCATGATCCACCGCCTTCCCAATATCATGAAGCAATCCAGCTTTTCTGGCCATATTAGCATCTGCCCCAATCTCTTCAGCCAGCATACCAGCTATATGGGAAACCTCCAGACTATGAAGTAAAACATTCTGCCCATAGCTAGTACGGAATTTAAGCCGACCAAGTAATTTAATCAATTCCGGGTGTAATCTTGCCACTCCAGCTTCATAAACAGCCTGCTCGCCCTCTTTTTGAATTGTAGCTTCAACTTCGGTTCTGGCTTTCCCCACTCCCTCCTCAATCCGGGCTGGGTGAATGCGGCCATCCAGGATAAGTTTATTTAGAGCGATGCGGGCTATCTCACGCCTCACAGGGTCAAAGCTAGAGATGGTAACCGTCCCCGGAGTATCATCAATGATGAGATCAACACCTGTAGCCTGCTCCAAAGCTCGAATATTACGCCCCTCACGGCCAATAAGCCGCCCCTTCATCTCATCGCTGGGTAGGGGAATAGTAGACACTGTGAATTCAGAGACAACATCAGTAGTACACCTCTGGATAGCTGTAGCTAAAACACGTTGAGCTCCACTCTCAGCCGTTTCTTTTATTTGAGCTTCCCACACCCGAACCTGCCGTGAAGCCTCTTCTTTAACCTCTTGTTCCAGAGACTGGAGCAGGAACTGCTTCGCCTCACCACTAGATATGCCTGACAGAGATTCAAGCCGCGCCAGTTGCTCCTTCTTTACCTCTTCAATCCCAGTTTTTGTGTCTCTAATCTCCTTTTCCTTACCATCCAGGTCACGGCTACGCTGTTCTAAGGAGTTTAGTTTCCGCTCTAGCGTTTCCTCTTTTCGGTCCAGGCGTTTCCCTAAGCGCTCTAACTGGAGGCGATACTCTCTACTCTCTGCTCCAGCGGCACTCCTAACATTGGCAGCCTCATGCTTAGCATCAAGAAGCATCTCTCCATGCTTAGCCAAAGCTTCATCTAATAACCTTTGTGCTTCTCCTCGAGTACTTCGAATTTGCTGATTAGCTACTATCTGTCTGGCAAAATAACCAACAAGGCCGCCTAGAATAAGAGCAAGGCAAACCAGAACATATACATATTCTTCCATATTTACTCTTCACTTCGCTAAAATAGCGCATATTACTCATTTGTTTTAATACTAACCTTTCCGCAGTGCAGAGTCAACTTAGTGTACAATAGGGTGTTGTGACACATGTTATTATATGATACGGAATCAAAAAAATTAGAGAGGAAAGATTTCAGTTATGAGTAAACCCAAAATACAGTTCCTGTCACGCGATGAGGTAGAAACCATTCATAATGCTTCGCTAGAAGTTTTAGAAAGTACTGGCATCAGGGTCATGAGTGAGAAGGCTCTTGATATTCTAAGGGAAGCTGGAGCGAAAGTTGATTACGGGAAACACCATGCGATTATTCCCCAAAACCTGGTCGAAGAAGCGTTAAGAAAAACCCCGAGAACTATAAAATATTGTGCCAGAAACCCAAAATACGATTTTGTACTGGATAAAAAGGAAATACATTTC
>CAZDXE010000072.1:0-5077 GCA_964509565.1 uncultured Dehalococcoidales bacterium
TACACCGAGAGTCAGACAACCAACATTCTCTCCGCCAGCTATTACTTCAGTCGTGCTTTGCGATACTGGAGCTGCCATCGCTACAGAAGGAGCATTATCAGCAATGGCTTGAGCATCTTCCATAGTTAACGTCGTTGAAGAAGCGAACGGTCCTGCAACCCCATGTCCACTGCCTGGCGCGCCGGGGGTAACGAATATAATATTGGACCCCAGCGATTCGAAAGATTCCCTCACCATAGCCTGTTCTGACCTTACCAGAGACACCATAGAAATAACCGCAGCTACGCCAATCAAAACGCCCAGCATGGTTAGAATTGACCTCATTTTATGGCTGTATATGGCCCGTAATGCAGTAGCGAAGCAGTCCCACAATTTCATTCTAACGTCTCAATCCGACCATCGCGAATTCGGATAGTGCGCTGGGTGTAGGCAGCAATATCTGATTCATGCGTGACCAAAACAATAGTCATTCCTTGCTTATTGAGTTGCTTAAACAGCAGCATAATTCCCTTGCTTGTCTGGGTATCGAGATTGCCCGTGGGCTCATCAGCCAAAATAAGAGAGGGGCTATTTATCAATGCCCTGGCAATAGCCACTCTTTGTTGTTCCCCTCCTGCCAACTCGTTTGGCTTATGTTTAGCTCGATGAGCCAACCCAACAGATTCTAAAGCCTGTAGAGCCTTTTGTCGGCGGTTGCCACTTCCACTATAAATAAGCGGTAACTCCACGTTAGCCAGAGCTGTAGCTCCGGACAACAGGTTAAAGCTCTGGAAGACAAAGCCTATCTTTTTATTTCTTATCTCAGCTAATTTATTATCATTGAGTTTACCCACTTGCACTCCATCCAATCGATACTGTCCTGATGTGGGTTTATCAAGGCAGCCGATGACATTCATCAATGTGGATTTACCCGAGCCCGAAGGCCCCATAATAGACAACATCTCCCCAGCCTCAATTCGGCAGTTTATTTCCCGCAGAGCAGGGATTTCTGTTCGACCTGCTCTATACACTTTTGTGATATTCTCAAGTTCAATCATTATTAGCCACCAAACATTCTAAAAGGCAATTGTGACTCAGGAAATACTACTATTTCCCCCTCTTCCAACCCAGACAAAACCTCAGATTTTATACCATCGCTTGACCCTAAACTAATCTCTCTTTGTTCAACTTGCCCATCTACGACAACTTCCACCGACGGCTTATCCCACGTACCCCGAATAGCCCGATTCGATAGCAACAACACATTATCATAACGCTCGATTATAATTTCTGCGGTGCTGCTCATGCCATCTCTAAGTTCTTCATCAGGGTTTTCCATGCTTATGATAGTTTTGTAAGATACCACTCCAGATTGAACAGTACCTGCCCTGGACATAAAAGTCACCTTGCCTTTTACATCTTTACCCGGCAAAGCATCCAGTGTAATGATTGCCTCTTGTCCCAACTCCACCCTGGAGATGTCTATTTCATCGATAGCTCCATTCATCTCTATATTCGTGGGATCAACCACAGAAATCACCTGTGCCGCTGCCGAAATACGCTCGCCCGTTTTCATATCAATGTCAGTCACTACACCATCAAAAGGGGCAATAATTATTGCCTTGTTTAACTCTTCCTCAGCTAGATACAGGGTTATTCTGGCCTGGTCCGTTTCCATCTCTATCAGCTTAATCGAAAAAGGCAATGCCCATCTCCTGGCTACTGATTTCTCTTGAGCTTTATGTAAACTTTCCTCAATCTGCTCCAGCACAGCCTGCACCTCCTCAAATTCCCCCTCGCTTAGAAGATTCTGCGCCTCTTCCAGATTATCCTGAGCCAACTCAAGGGCCAACCACACTCCAGGCATGTCGGTAAGATAGGTGCTCGCATACCTGGGATAAATTGTTTGCATGAGCTTGTACTCAGCCATCTCATATTGAGCCTTCGCCATTTGCACATCTAACTCCAGGGAACGGGTATCCATCATGGCTAATGTCTGGCCCTCTACTACATTATCTCCTTCCTTAACCAGTATTTCCGACACCACATCAGAGATGCCAAAGGATAAATTCACCCTGCGCGGCATCTCCAGGTTACCGCTAACAGAAACGCTCGTTATCAGATCGCCTCGAACAACCTCAGTGGTCTCCTGGGTTTCATCATTTGAACCGGCACAGCCAGCACAAATTGCAGCTATCAAGAAGATTGCTGTCACTATAGTTAACCATTTTCTCATTTTTGATCAGCCTCCATTTCGGTAAAGAAGTAAATGCCTGCTCCCGCCAAAGTTATCGACTTCAATTGCCTTCGTTTTCTATATGTGCAGTCTTGTTTTCCCTCAACAGCCTGGAAAACTCATCCAGATGATGGCTCATAGTATTAAGTAATTCTTCCACGTCCTCGGTTTTAACAAGGACAATTCCCCTGCCATGAAACTGGCTGAAGGCTAAGAGCTTGGTGCCCATATTTATGCCTAAATATTTTCGAGCTTCTGCTGGAATTACCATCTGCCCACGAGGACCAACTACAGTAGAGCCAAAACACTTACCCACCACATGTTTGTTTTCTTGTTTCATTCATCCTCCAGAGATACCTTTGGGTGAGAATTATATGATTTCTCTTATTTATTTGTCAAATACAAACAAAAAGGCAATTAACAACGTATTTGCTGAGACCAATCACCTGTTTCAGTGAGGCCTATGCCAGCAGTTGCGCTTTGCTTCTCCTGAAAGCTACGAATACGCCGGATAATATCAGAATACTTCCCCCGATTTGAGTGAATGTAGGCGATTCGTTCAATATCACAAAAGCTAATGCTGCCGCTCCCACTGGTTCACCAAGTACAGCTATAGCGACCATAGTAGCCGGTACAAAACCCAATGCCCAGTTAATAGATAAATGCCCCAGAATTTGAGGCAGCAACGCCAGGAGAACAAACATCAGGTAAGTAGTCGCAGAATATCCGGAAAGGCGATAGTTTAGAGTAAATACAGCGAGCAATAAGAACAAAGCTGCTGAGCTATAAACCAGGCACGAGTAGCTTAGCAGGCCGGTGTTTTGACGGAGCCTGCGCCCAATGAGCAAATAACCAACAACGCTCAGAGTGCCGAAAAAAGCCAGCATATCCCCCAGAAATGGCTTCGACCCGATCCTCCAATCACCATAGCCAATAAGTACAGCGCCAACCAGGCATATTACAATGCCCAGAATGGCATGCCTGCTCAGTTTCTCATGGAAGAGGAAATGCGAGGCTATGGCAACAAAAATTGGGCTGGTGGTAACCAGAACTACCGAACTCGCCACCGTAGTATAGCTCAGTGAGGTTATCCACAGAACGAAGTGTAAGGCTAAAAAAGCCCCCGAGAGCAACGTCATGGCAAGATTGTTTTTAATCAGGCGACGCAATTCAGCTCTGGAGCGTATCCATGCAACAGGGCTAATGAGCAAGGCAGCAATAGAGAGCCGATAAGCAGCGATAACCAGAGGGGGAGCATCCGCCAGGCGGATAAAGATAGCGGCAAAGGAAAGAGAGACTACACCAAGCGCCAAAATCAGATAGGTCCTGGCCATGGTTGTTTTCATTTTAAATGAATTATCCTGCCGACCGAATCCCTTGCCGGGCTAATTCAGTCACCCATAAACTGGAGCAATATTTTACGCGACCTCGGACGATTATCGAAATCGACAAAAATTATTTGCTGCCACGTGCCCAGAGTTAACTTTTTATCCACCACGGGTATAGTCAATGAAGCCCCGAGCATAGACGCGCGTACATGAGAATGACCATTTCCATCTCCCCATGCCTTATTGTGTTCATAAGGCATATCTCGAGGCACTACCCTGTTCCACATATCTCCAAAATCTTTGACGAGTCCCGGCTCATATTCAATAGTCGTTATACCTGCGGTCGAGCCGCATATAAACAGGGTTACTATCCCATCGCTCACTCCTGACTTTTCCACTTCCCTCACCACCTGGGGTGTTATGTCAAGAATATCGCAATTCCCCTTTGTCTGAAATGTAATTTCTTTAGCTGTTATGGTCATATTTTTACTCCCTCCCACACGATATCGTCCAATTCAAATACTGGCCCATCATGGCATACTTTCTTTAATCCCTTCCTTGTGTTTATGCTGCACCCATAGCAAGCCCCCACACCACAACCCATTCTCACTTCCAGGGAAACCTGGCATTTTTTCAGTTTGTATCCTTCGTCAGCTTTAGCTTGAGTAAAGTTTCCTGGCAACACTATCTCTCCCGAAGCACATGGCGCAGGAGATTCAAACTGGCAAGCCATTTTTGCCATCCCTTCATACATACCAGATGGCCCGCAAGCGTATAACTGGTCTGCCCATTCCAGGAAATCAGCTAAAACATCGGTTACAAAGCCCTTCCTGTTGCCTCCGCTGCCATCCTCCGTAACAGTGACAACTTGAACTTCGGCTGGCAATGACGATAAAGGATAAAGTTCCCTGGCCGTGCTTGCCCCATAAATTAGCCTTACCGAGCGCTGCGATGAAGCATGCTGCGCTAAAAACACAAGTGGCGTAATGCCAATGCCGCCAGCCAGCAGCAATAAATTCCCCGAATCCATTTCGACCTTGAATCCATTGCCCATAGGGCCAAGAATATCCAGCCTGTCACCTTTGCGGCGCTGTGATAGCCACAAGGTACCCTTGCCCACTACCCTGAACAGAAGAGCAACCTGTCCCGCATTTACCTGGTGTATGCTAAAAGGACGTCGCAATGTTAGATCTCCACAACGCAAGGTAACAAATTGCCCCGGCTGAGCTGTGGCAGCTATATGAGCTGCTTCAAGCCACATAAGGTTCACACGCGGCAGGATTTCCACATTAGAGCTTACGGTGCACATGAACTCTTTCATAACAAATCACGCCCCCCCCACTTCAATACTGCCTGTCTGGAGTCGCTGAATCCAATGAACTCAGAAAACCCAACGACGATTCTCAATTATATCATCTTGAGCAGCAATCGGGAGGGTGTAAAACCCTCCCCTACGATACAACACAAACGGATAGTAATGTAGTGGCGGGGTTTATCCCCGCCATGGGGTGCTGTGGTGGCTGGCAGCCATGAT
>CAZDXE010000073.1:0-1310 GCA_964509565.1 uncultured Dehalococcoidales bacterium
GAGGAAGCAAATAGCATGGGCACACTGGCCTGCTGCCAGAAAGGATATACCGCCAGCGCAGCCATAATCCCGGAGCCCACCAACATGGACATACTGGCAGCCATGCGAGGCGCTGCCGGCGGCAAGATAACGGTATTCGGCAGAGCCGGCCATGCGGATGAAGGGGTGCAGCCCCACTGGAGCGAAGGGGGCGCGGTAAACGCAATCTACAAGGCAGTGAAGATAATACAGGCTTTGCAGGAATTGACCAACGAGTGGAAAAGCAGGCCGGATAAGCAACACAAACTGCTGAACCCCGACATGACCATGCCGACGATGATAAAGGGCGGGGAATGGCCTATTATGTATCCTGAGAAGGTCGAGATAACCTTCGTAGCGGACTTCATCCCCAGCACGGAAGACATCTCGAAAGAGATAAGAGAGAAAATAGCCAGCGTTGCTGCTACCGACCCATGGATGAAGGAACATCCGCCGAAAGTCGAAACCGGCATCGGGCTCTACGGCGCAGAAATTGGCGAAGATGAACCGATAATCGCAACTGCCAGAGAGGCAGCACAGGAGTTGGGTATAGAGCCAAAACTGGTTGGAACGGACAGCCTTACCGACGCAATTCACCTGATAAATTATTCTAAGGTTCCCACCATTTCCATAGGGCCCGATGGTGCAACGGCTCATGAAGCAGATGAATTCGTGGACATCGGGCAGTTGGTGCAGACAACCAAAATCCTGGCCCTGTCCATATTGAGATGGTGCGGATATTCATGATTTCTGGGGTTATTCCCCAGTTTAAGTCTCTGCACTATTGTAGTGGCATGATTTATCCCCGCCTCGGGGGTTACCGGTAGGCAAGTACAGCCCATTGCAACTCGCTGAGACTTATCTTATAATGCCTGTAACGAGACAAGGAGGTAGAAAATGAGTGAAATGAGCGATCTTGGCATAATTTTGGGGCTATTCACAGGCCTATGGTTAGTGGCCTGGATTGGGGCATATGTCTGGATGGCACTATGCTTGCAAATCATAGCCAGGAAGACCGATACGCCAAATAAATGGTTGGCATGGATCCCAATAGCCAATATTTATCTCATGTGTAAAGTTGCGGGCAAGCCCGGCTGGTGGACCGTTCTCTTCTTCATTCCAATTGCGAACATAGTATTTGCGATCCTGGTCTGGATGAATATAGCCGAAGCTCGCAACCAACCAGGCTGGCTGGGGATACTGACAATAATACCCATCGGAAACTTTATAGTACCTGGCATACTGGCTTTCAGCGACTAACACCACCAGCTAGTAGTTAATAGTTAGCAGTT
>CAZDXE010000073.1:1410-3269 GCA_964509565.1 uncultured Dehalococcoidales bacterium
CCCTCCCCTACTGTGCATGTTTGCGATAGTCCTGTGCGCTATCGTAGGCGATTCGTGACAGGCGTCTATCCTCGAATCTGCTTCTTATTCGTGCAGGCAGCTCGAGGATGTCCTTGTTGGTGGTCAGCACAGTAGGCAGGGCGCTGGCAAATCTCGAGGTGAGAAGCTCATCGAACTTCGCCTGCTCCCAGTCGCTGCCATACTCCACTCCCCAATCGTCCAGAATCAGCAGAAAAACCCCTTTAAGCTCTACTAAAAGGTCATCCGTGCTATGGCTGCGCATCGACCTGCGCAGGTCGGAAAAGAGGTCGGCCACGCTTACCATGAGGGCATTCCTGCCATTAGAAATCATCTCCAGCGCAATGGCATTGCACAGGTGAGTTTTGCCATTTCCCACACCGCCATAAATCAACAGCCAGATAAACTGTGATTCCTCCTGCGCCAGGGCTTTAGCATACTTGAAGGCTTTCTCCGTGCCAGGGATAGGGTCAAAAGCATCAAATGTCTGTTTCGGCCCCGTAATACCCTGCTTCCTTATGAACAGCTCGCCTCTCTTATATGCCTTTACGCTTTCAAGCAGGCAAGAACGAGCCGTGCAAGGGATTATGTCTTTATAGTTGGGAAATCCATCTTCTCTCAAAGGGTGGACAAATCCTATTCCCTTGCACACCGTGCAGCCGGGATTGGGGCTATAAGGCATGTCCACCCAGTCACCTTCAATCCTTATAGGCTGGTGGTTGAGTGTATTTTTCTGGCAGCTCTCTGCGATGCTTTTTGCTGTTTCCATTGCCGTAGCCCTCCTGTGCCTTTTCCAGCCAATTCCTCAAGGCAAGCCATGGCCTTTTCAGTTTCTTCCTGCCGCCCCCCCAGTATGCAGCGAATTTCTTGAACTCGAGCCTGTAATTCAAGTTGGGATAATCGGCTTGAAGCTCGCGGAGCCTTTCCGCCGGCTCATGCCTGGGAAAGGCTGGTATTCTCTCCAGAATCCTAAATAGCTCATTTACACAAAAAATTGAGTTGTCGCCTCCTTCTGCAGTAGTCTCTGTAGTAGTTTCTGTAGTAATCTCTGTTAATGATTTGCGAAACTTTGACAATTCCATTTGCGAAACTTTAGCAATTCCATTTGTTAACCCTTGACAATTCCATTTGCGAAAATCAACTTTACTACGCTCCAGAAGCGAATTCAACATGCCGTTAAGCACATCGCCTTTAACCCTGAAGTGCACGGTGGGACTGCCGTGGGCTCTCTTGAGCTTGACTTCTATTAAACCAAGCTCGATAAGTCTCTTCCTGGCTTTATCCACAAAGTAACGGTTGAGCCCGATTTCCACCTGCCAGTCCTTGTGGCTCTTGTATATCCAGCCATCTTCATCGCTGGTTCTATCGCTCCAGTAAATAAGCTGCGACAAGAGCAAGGCAGAATTGACGTCAAGCGTTATGTCAACAAGAAGGCGCGGTAACACAATTATTCCCTGCTGCCCGCTTATCTTCTTAACCAGGTCTAATACTTCAGCCCTCATCTTCTCTGTTCATTCTCCAACTCAAATTCTCCCCCATCGCATTCCAGGCCCTCATCACAAGCCAGCTCACGGGAGGGTGTAAAACTCTCCCCTACATTCCATTCAGCTAGCAGTTAATAGTTAGCAGTGGCAAGGCTTATCCCTGTTTTGCTTATCATTAGTATATATTCAGCATACTATAATGTCAACCACCGTGTAGATTTGCACCGCCAACCAACTTGTCCTGTTGCGAAAGACGCCTATCGTAGCCTTTCAGTCCAGCGTCGACCATCGAATCCACCTTGCACTGTTATGCAATTGTTCTGCCAACGGCCTGTCTTCCAGTGTTATTTATACAAC
>CAZDXE010000073.1:3369-5074 GCA_964509565.1 uncultured Dehalococcoidales bacterium
ATAACCAATGATAGCGTCTTCATTCAGCAATTCTTCACCTCGGGCTCCCACATCCTGGTTGCTACTGCATTAACTTTTGCCGGAGTGATCTTTATATCACTGCGTATGAGCTGGCAACTCACCCTCATTGCGATTATTCCCATGCCCGTCATCATGGCTCTAATTCGCAGGTATAGCCGCATTGCTCACAAAATATATCGGAATTTAAGGACACAGTGGGGCAGCTTCACTGCGCGAATTAATGATAATCTTGGTGGCATCAAGGAGGTAAAATCCTTCGCTCGTGAAGAATATGAAGAAGGTAGATTCAATGATGAAAACGAGCAAGCCTATTCACTGGGAATCGATGCAGGCGACCTTGATGCTTTATATGACCCGCTTATCGAGTTTATCGGCTATCTCGGCATGGTATTAGTTGTGGGCATGGGCAGCTGGTTGATATTCCAGGGGAAGATGCAGCTTGGCGACCTGGTAGCATTTCTGCTTTACCTGGATCTTCTCTATGACCCGCTCTGGCGTGTCAGTCGGCTGGTGAACATATGGGAACATGCCCGTGCGGCAAGCGACAATATATCCAAGGTTATGAGCGTTCCCACAGAAGTATATGAATTTCCGCAAGCCATAGGAGCAACTGCCTCTCTGAAAGGCGCAGTAGAATTCAAAGATGTTTCTTTCTCATATCAAGACAAGGAAGTGATATTGAAAGACCTGTCTTTTGAAGTGAAAGAGGGTGAAAGAATCGCCGTAGTGGGAGTTACCGGTTCGGGAAAAAGTACTATGTTGAGCCTGATCCCCAGATTCTATGATGTTGATAAAGGGACGATTACCATTGACGGGAGAGATGTTCGGGATTATAAACTAAGCTATTTAAGGGAAAATATCGGCATCGTTCAGCAGGACCCGTTCTTGTTTTCGGGCACTATTAAGGAAAATGTACTATACGGTAAACCGGATGCTTCAGAGGAGGAAATGGAAAAAGCAGTTAAAGCGGCAAACCTGGATACATTCATCCAGCCCTTGCCCGGGGGGTACGACACAGAGGTGGGTGAGAGGGGAGTAAAAATCTCTGGTGGGGAGAAACAGAGACTGGCAATAGCAAGAGTTCTAATAAAGAATCCGCCCATCCTCATTCTCGACGAAGCTACATCTTCCCTTGATTCTCGCACTGAAATACTGGTACAGCAAGCGTTAGAACGGTTGATGGAGGGCCGGACCACATTCGTCATCGCTCACAGGCTATCGACTATCAAGAACGCAAATAGAATACTGGTGATGAATCACACCAGAATAGTAGAGGACGGCAGGCACGAGGAGTTGATGGATAAAGATGGACTTTATGCACATCTGTATAAGCTACAGTTTGAATTGGGTGATCAGATGGGGCTGTTAACATCCCTGGAATGGTGAAGAGCTATCGGCATTCCAGCACCTATTTCAAGCTAATTCACCAGAGGATATACCCCACTGTACATGCCAGTTATGGTGGCGGGGTTCACACCAGCATTGGGGAGGGCAAGCCTGTGATTTTGTATCAGCCTGTGCCGGATGTCTTGCCCAGTATCTTTTCTGCGCGTTTACACGCTTCCCTCGCTCCCCTGTCAGCAGCTATTCCCAGGTATTTTTCAAAGTTAATAAATTTTCCCACGCCTTCTATCACGGCGCCCGGCACTTTCGAATCTTTGAGCAGGAAGGCATGCATTTCCTC
>CAZDXE010000074.1:0-4879 GCA_964509565.1 uncultured Dehalococcoidales bacterium
GGTAAACAGCAATTCCTTCGTTTATCAGCCAAAGCCAGGCGTTCTTTGGTTGCATCAATTACGTTGTCGCTGCTGTGAACCAGTGCTCGGGAGGGTGTAAAGCTAGTTAGAAGTTGGCAGTTAGCAGTTGGTTGTCGGAGATAGTTGCCGGCGGATAATAAGGAAGTCGCTAATCATATATACGGCTACACGGTGAGGTGACTCGATGAAAAAGATGACTGTAGTTTTCGATGCTGATGCCCCTATCAAAAACACAAAGGGTATGCTGAAGGGCAAGACCTCTTTGGTCAGAGCACTAACCAGATCCAGGCGGGAAGATGCTGCCCGAGGGAAATAGTCCACTGGAAGGCAGTGCATATGTCCTGGATAGTTACGCCCTCCTCGCCTACCTGGAAGCTGAGACGGGAGCTGACTATGTTAAGAAGTCGGCTGCCGAGCGCGCCGCCGCACGATTTTTTGGCGTCAGGGCAGTGGCTAAAGAAATGCAGGTTAGGTTGCCTGGCTCTCTTGAGCGTTCAGATGAGGACATCGCCGGGGCGGTAGCAAGTGTTCTCGAGTGGAATGTCCTGGTGTCCTATGACCGCGTCAAAGTGCAGGTGCAGAACGGGTTGGTTACTCTAAGTGGCGAGGTAGACTGGTGGTATCAAAAATACGCCACCCAGCATGGGAAATATGCTACAATTCTGCAATGCAACCAAGGTCGTAAGCGAAATTTGTTTGGATTGCACGGTATGGTACGAAGAATCTGGCCTAAATAAATGTATCACTAATCTTTTATGTCTGAGCCTAAAGAAAGGTGGTGGCTATCGATGAAGAAAAGCAGAATAGGCATTCTTACCGGTGGTGGAGACTGCGCTGGTATTAATCCGGCCATAAAATGGGCAGTGAAAACTGCCTTGGATGAGCGGGTGCAGCGGGACAGAGGAATCCAATATGAGGTATTAGGAATCAGGGATGGCTGGAAGGGGCTGGTGCAAGATGACCCCAAGGAGACTGAGCAGTATGTAATACCCCTGAACCAGGAAATCACAAGAACCTGGGACAGGTACGGTGGCACTATGCTGGGCACCTCACGAACCAATCCCTATGATCCCCAAAATGACCAATCGAAAGGGGTATTGAGCAACATAGAAACGCTGGGCTTAGACGCTCTGATAGTCATCGGAGGAGACGACACTTTGAGCGTGGCCCATAAGCTGGCGCATAAAGGTGTGAATGTGGTTGGTATCCCCAAGACGATTGACAAGGATCTGTGTGAGACCAATTATACTCTGGGATTTGAGACAGCTTTGGACGTTATCACTCAGGAGGTTGACCGGCTGAGGACAACCGCCGGTTCACACAAGAGAATATTTGTTGTGGAGACAATGGGGAGGGAAACTGGCTGGCTCACTCTTGAAGGCGGAGAATCAAGTGGCGCCTATATTATCCTGATCCCGGAGCATGATTTTTCAATTAAAAAGGTGAATGAGTTGGTTCTTGAAGGCAGGAGAGCCGGGACCAGATACGATATTATCATCGTGGCGGAAGGAGCCAAGCCGGCGGGATACGCCCAATTTACGAGGGAGCAACGCATGGATAGCTTCGGCCATAAGGCTCTGGGGGGAATTGGCGAGTTTTTGGCTGATGAGATCCATAAGGGTACCGAACTGGAAACACGATGCATCGTCCTGAGCCATCTGCAGCGAGGCGGAGCGCCATGTGCCTATGACCGGAGAATGGGGCGGTACTTTGGCATTGCCGCTGTGGACATGGTGATGATGAGGGATTTTGGAAAGATGGTCTGCTATAATAATGGCAAGATTACGGCGTGCTCCCTCGATAAGGTTGTCGGCAGACTGAAGTACGTCGATGTCAAGACTATGTATGATGCCGAGAGATACAACGGACGCAGGACTATTCTAGGGAGGTGAGAACAAGATGTACCGAGACCATGACCGACCAAAGGATGAAATGACTTCTGCTGAACAATCGAGAAATACCAGAATGAGAAAAGGCGTGTCTGCGCCCCCTGCCGAGGTTGATACGCTAGTGGAAAACGCCGTCTTTGGTGCTGATGAGGTGAGGGAACATAGCCGGGAAAAAATCGGGCAATTCGCTTCGGCACAGGGTGTAGTTTTGGCAAGCGTTGACAGCCTGTACCGGGCTGCTGGCAAGGGGCTGTACACTGGTATCACTGTTCCAGCAATAAACATCCGCGGCATCACTTATCAAGTGGCCAGGGCGGTATTTAGAGCCGCCCTGAAGGATAGGGTTGGCGCTTTTATTTTCGAAATTGCTCGTTCTGAGATAGGCTATACAGCGCAAAGGCCGGGTGAGTACGCCGCCTGCATATTGGCAGCGGCAATCAGGGAGGGGTTCAGAGGTCCGGTTTTTCTCCAGGGAGACCACTTCCAAGTTGGCCGCACGAAATATAATTCAGAACCGAAACAGGAATTGAACAGCATCAGGGAGCTGGTACGTGAGGCAGTAAGCGCAGGCTTTCTGAACATTGATATTGACGCCTCCACTATCGTTGACTTGGAAAAGTCAAGCCTTGAGGAACAGCAGGAAGAGAATTGCCGAGTCACTGCGGATATGACCAAGTTTATACGGGAGATTGAGCCCGAGGGGATAACAATCTCGGTTGGTGGTGAAATCGGCGAAGTAGGCGGACGCAATAGCACGGTGGTAGACCTACGGGCCTTTATGAAGGGATATCGCAGGTTGCTAGGGCCAGATGTCATGGGACTCTCCAAAATCAGCGTTCAAACCGGGACGACACACGGCGGAGTAGTTTTGCCTGACGGGTCAGTGGCGAGCATTCACATTGATTTCAAAACTCTGAAGGAATTGTCTCGAGCAGCACGGAAAGAATACGGTATGGGTGGCGCAGTGCAGCATGGAGCCTCCACTCTCCCTGATGAGGCTTTTGACCTCTTCCCACAGGCGGACGCACTGGAAGTGCATCTGGCTACCGGATTTCAAAACATTATCTTTGACAGTCCCTATTTCCCCAAAGAGTTGCTGGACAGAATTCACCTGCATCTTCGGGATAAATACGCAGGTGAAATGAAGCAGGGGGACACATCAGAACAATTCCTCTACAAGACCCGCAAAAGAGCATTTGGTGATTTCAAGAAGGAACTGTGGAACCTGTCTGGAGAAAATCTGAGGGGAATTGGAAACACACTTGAAGAGCGCTTTTCTCTGCTATTCCATAAGTTGAAAGTGACTGGCACGGTGGACATAGTGAGCCGGTTCGTAGATTATTAGTGGTGATATGAATAATAAGGCCGGCTCTATGAACCAGCCTCAGGTAACCAGGTTGCTGTGCATTTCACCCTTAGCTGATTTGCTCTTGACGTCGTCGCATATTTGAATTAATATAGCAGTACAACTAATTAGTCGTTCTTTGTTCTACTTGAGCGGGGACAACTGAATATGAAAATAGCACATTCTCAGCAGCCGATTGAACGCAATATTGCGATGGAACTAGTGAGGGTCACCGAAGCGGCGGCTATGGCTGCCGCTCGTTATTTGGGTAGGGGTGATAAGACACTGGTAGACGAGGCAGCGGTAACTGCCATGCGTTATACACTGGGCTATATCCAGATGGACGGAATCGTAGTCATTGGGGAAGGAGAAAAGGACCATGCTCCCATGTTATATATAGGAGAGCGCATTGGTGATGGCTCAGATTTACAGGTTGATATTGCTGTTGATCCCATTGACGGGACTACCTCTGTCGCCAGAGGTCTTCCCGGAGCTATCTCCGTAGTAGCGCTTGCGGCCAAGGGGACGATGCACTGCCCCATAGAGTTCGTATATATGAATAAAATTGTTACCGGACCAGAAGCAAGAGACCGCATAGATATCAACGCACCGGTGGCGGAAAACTTGAAGAATATAGCCAAAGCTAAGCGGAGGAAGATATCGGAACTTACAGTGGTGGTTTTGGATAGGCCGCGGCACGAACAGTTGTTATCGGATATTAGGAGTGCTGGCGCCAGGGTCAAATTGATTTCTGACGGTGATGTTGCGGCGAGCATAGATGCAGCTCTACCTGAAAGAGAAGTTGATGCGCTTATGGGCGTCGGGGGCACGCCAGAGGGGGTCCTCTCCGCTGCGGCGATACACTGCATTGGGGGCGGTATTCAATGTAAGGGTTGGCCCCGCAATGACAGCGAAAGAAAGGCCGCCATAGCCGCGGGAGTTGATGTTGATAAGGTATACAAGACGGAGGACCTGATAGATAGTGAAGATGTCTTTTTTGCTGCCACCGGGGTCAGTAGCGGCGAATTGCTGAAAGGGGTACGCTACTTTGCCGGCGGGGCACAGACCCAGTCTATAGCAATGCGCTGCCGCTCTGGTACCGTCCGTTGGATAGATTCCTGGCACAACTTTAACCAACTTGACAAACTCAGTTTCTTTGAACTCCATTGAGTGAGTTCATATCCTTACTTCTATTATCGTGACGAATCATGTTTTTTGGATAACGGGGATGTTGCCCTACGTCCCATCTGTAAATCGTCAGGGAAAATGGGACACATTATTTCAAATGCTCCTAAAATACAGTCGCAAAATATAAGCAGCACTATGTGTAATCCTTATCAAGAGATTGTAACGCTGTTAAAAACCCATAACATTTCATATAAGGATATTGAACACGAACCAGTATATACCAGTGCCCAGGCAGCTCAAATCAGAGGTATATCAGCAAGCCAAGGAGCAAAAGCCCTGCTCTTAAAGAGTGAGAATGGATTTATCTTGGCTCTTTTACCAGGTGACCGTAAACTTGATTCCAAGAAATCAAAAAAATTACTTAGGATTAAGAACCTTCGGTTTGCTTCTCCAGGAGAGGTAAAAGATACAATGGGTTGTGAAATCGGAGCTTGTT
>CAZDXE010000075.1:0-4787 GCA_964509565.1 uncultured Dehalococcoidales bacterium
GGGGAATGGGGGCAGTAATGGGCTCGAAAAACCTTAAGGCTATTGCAGTGAGGGGACATAAGAAACCTCGAGTGGTTGAGCCTGAGCGATTGAAGGAATTCAGACAGTGGGTCTTATCAAAGAAGGAACAATGGAGTGGCATGCATGATCGTGGCACTGGAGGGGTGATGGAGAGGGAAATGGCCGCAGGTAATATACCTGTTAGTAATTTTCGTGATGGCGAATTTTCTGATATATCGAAGATCACTGCCCAGGCAGTAAGAGATACGATCAGGATTAAGATGGAAAGTTGCTTTGCCTGCCCGCTTCGTTGCAAAAAAGTAGTGAAAGTTGATGAGCCGTATTCTGTGGACCCAGCCTATGGTGGGCCTGAGTATGAGACATTGGCAGCGATAGGTTGTAATTGTGGTATAGGTGACCTCAAGGCTATTGCTAAGGGGAATGAGCTTTGTAACGCATATTCTCTGGATACTATCTCAACGGGGGATGTTATAGCTTTTGCTATGGAGTGTTTTGAGAATAGTCTTCTTAGCACTAAAGATACAGGTGGCATAGAGCTGAGGTTTGGCAATGCTGAAGCTATGCTTAAAACCATTGAACTGATTGCCAGGCGTGAAGGCATCGGGGATATGCTGGCTGAGGGGACAGCAAGGGCTGCTGAAAGAATTGGCAGAGGGGCCGTTGAGTTTGCCATGCAGGTTAAGGGGTTGGAGATACCCATGCATGAGCCACGATTAAAAGCGGGGTTAGGCTTAGGTTATGCAGTCAACCCTCATGGGGCTGACCATATGGATAGTATTCACGACACCATGTACACTGAACCGGGGTCGCGACTGGATGTAGTTAAGCCTTTAGGAATACTGGAGCCTCTTGCTGCTGATGAACTTGGACCATCTAAGGTATCCCTGTTCCGATATGTACAGCAGGAACTCATTATCCGAGATTGCCTTGTGCTCTGTGATTTTATTCCTTGTGACATAATCCGGCTTAGAGATATCTTAGCTGCAGTTACAGGATGGAGGACGAGCTCTGTTGAGTTGCTGAAAGTGGCTGAGAGAACTTTAACCCTTGCCAGGATGATTAATGTCAGGGAAGGATTTACGGCAGATGATGACAAGCTGCCCAAGCGTTTCTCTCAACCCAAGAGAAATGGAGCTTTGTCTAACAAGCCATATGACTTTCAGCAACTACAGAAAGCTAAAAGCTATTACTATGGTCTAATGGGCTGGGATACGAAAACTGGTATACCTACTCCAGAGAAACTGGAGGAGCTATACCTTAAATAAGGCTTTAATTAACTACTAAAGACGCGAGTTAGCGGGCACTAGAAATTACATATAGGAGAGTGATTAAAGTTGAGTAAATTCGTTGACGTGGCCAGGAGAGCAGCTTCTCAAGCCGGCGAGTTTTTGTTGAATAATCTGGATGGTGTAAGAGAGATTCGCTACAAAGGAGAGGGGCGCCGTAATCCGTATTCACAAGTGGATACGGAAGCTGAGAGTATTATCCTTAAGACCATCAACGATGCTTTCCCATCGCATAGCTTTATCTCTGAGGAGAAGGGAAGGCAAGATACCTTTTCTGATTACACATGGGTTGTTGATCCGTTGGATGGAACAATCAACTTCATACATAAATACAGGAATTTTGGAGTATCCATATCCTTATTGTACCGCGAGGATATAATTCTTGGGGTGGTATACAATCCTGTCATGGACGAGATGTTTACTGCTGTAAAGGGCGATGGTGCTTATCTCAATAAAAGAAGAATACAGGTCTCAAAGATCGAGAAACTTGAAGAAAGCCTGCTGGCTGCCGGATTTCCTTACGACCGTCATTCGGAAACCTTTAGTATAAGCGTGAAGCACTTTGTGCGCTTAGCAAGAGATAGTCAGGCGATTAGACGTGATGGATCCACGGCACTGTCTCTGTGTAGTGTGGCCTGTGGCAGATATGATGGGTTTTGCGTGGCTGGAAATGAGTTATGGGATTACGCTGCCGGGACCCTCATTGTGACTGAAGCGGGAGGCAAGGTTACCGATTTCAGCGGGGAACCATTCCACCTCAATAGTAATAGGAACGAAGTGCTGGCATCTAACGGGAAGATTCACAGGATTATGCTGAAGTCTTTTAGAGATGAGCTAGCAAGATAAATTCTTGCTTCTTTTAGACACCATCAATGAATTTGAGATTTATAGATGTCTTCCTCGCACATATCTTATAAAGAAATCCACAAAGAACTAGAAGAACTTGTACTGGAAACCTTCGGACTTTGGGATGAAAATAGAGTTGCGTTCCGCTGGAGGCATTATCTTCCTAATCATACATGCCGCGTGCGTTCCATGTGTGTTGAATTAGGCAAGCGCGAGGGTGGGAACTTGATTGAACTTGAATTTGCGGGGACGCTGCACGATATCACAAAACCCTACGATGGCATTATCTTAAGAGATAAAAATGGTGAAAGGGCTGTTGATGAAAATGGATTCTGGAACAATGAGGTCTTGATGCCTGCTCGAAACAACATAGTTACCGAACTGTACGATAAATATAATCTTTATGGGTCCATCCATCATATTTCTGGTGCGTTCATAGCAGAAAAAATCCTGGAAAAATATGAATTGGACAGAGAATTTATCGATGATGTTTGTTCAATTATCAAGGCTCATGTAAAATCCTTGAATCTTACATCTGACGAATTGGATAGAGCCTACGCCAGGGTCGAAAATCAAATTATTTATGATGCGGATACAATAGATGCAAATCTTGGATACGTGGCGTTTTTCAGGAATGTACATATTCACGCCCATCGTGCAATTCAGCGTGGAACATTTGATATAAAAGATTACATTGATAGCATGGAGAAGTGGGTTGAGTGGAGCCTGAACATTGCTGGGAGCCTTTTCACTAAATCGGGGCGTGCAATGGCAGAAAAAAGACAAGAGCGGAAGCAGCATCTTTGCAAAGAGCTTATCGCAGAAGAGGGGGATTTTGACTTGAATATGGAGTATGGCATGCTCGGTGTTATTGAGTACCTTGTGTCTCAGACGGCCGACCCGAATTTTACTGAAGAGTTAAATCATCTTCAAAATAGATGGATACCCGAAAGGAGAAGGTGGATTGGAGAGGGTAACTGTTCCCTTGACTGCGATGCTGCGAGGCAAAGCTTATCGCGGGTGATTGGTTTTTGCAGAACTATTAAGGCAGAATGTCATGGCAAGGAGTGAGAGAAGCAGACAAATAGAAGCCTGATAGCCCTCTAAATCTACCATGCGCTTTGGAGATTATATGATTAAGCCAGTGGCAAAAGGGAGGTGGAGTTTATTCTGATTAGAGAATGAGCCTGAAGCAATGATTTCAGCTTTTGATATGGTGTCATCACCTCCTCTATCCAATTGTATTTCTCTCCCATAGATAACGCCCTGAAGAAAAGCGCCTCACTCCCTCCCAGAAATTGTCTGACTTGTTCTATTGTTTGTAGATTCCCATCGTTCATGATCACTTGCATGTCCCAATCATAAACGAGTTGCCTTCCCTCTCAGGCTCACCTTGTGTTAGAAATCGTCCTTCCCTCCAAGTTCACCTTGTATTGGAAGAGACTACCCATTGACTCAGGCAACTCAAGATGAGATAATGTAATCTTTTGCAGTTAAGCTCATACGGAGTTCAAATAAAAATAGGGGGTAAAATTTGGAGAAAGTCAGCGCATTAACAAAAGATGAGATCGCAACAATCGACAACATCATCAAGAGTAACGGAGAGAATCCGGGCCAGTTAGTGAAAGTATTACAGGAAATACAGGGCCAGCTTAGGTATGTCCCACTGGAAGGGCAGAAGCTAATTGCAGACAGATTAAATGTACCCATAAGTAAAGTATACGGAATTGTGAGTTTTTATAATTTCTTCAGGTTATTTCCTCCAGGAAAACATAGCGTAACTGCCTGCATGGGAACTGCTTGTTATGTTAGAGGCGCCAAGGATATTTTAGGTGAAATAAGAAAGAAATACAAAGTAGAACCAGGGCAAACCACTGCCGACAGGAGATTTTCGCGGGAGGTAATCAGGTGTTTGGGGTGTGGCGCAATTGGGCCAGTGATAACTGTGGACGGTAAAGTTTACGGAAGGATGAAACCAGCAAAAGTAAAAGAGGTATTGGAGAAATATAACTAAGGTGAAACTATGAACATTGAAGAACTGATAAAAATAAGAGACGAATACAAGCCGAAATTGGCCAGACGCATGGATAGGCGCCCCTTAACAAAAGACGATACACGGAAGATCAGTATCATGATGTGCAGGGGAAGTGGGTGTATTGCTTCTGCAGGGGAAGAAAATCTCTATAAAATTTTTGACAGAGTCATTAAAGAACATAACCTCCAGGACAAAGTAGAAGTTGTACCTACAGGATGCCAGGGGCTCTGTGAAAAAGGGCCCATAGTTGTTATTCATCCAGGTGGCACTCTGTACACCCGTGTACAGGGCAAGGATATAGAGGAGATTATCCAAAAACATGTCATCAATAAAGAGGTAGTGGAGAGACTGTTGTTTTTCGATCCAGTGAAAAAACGAAATGTTGTTTCACTGGACGACATGGATTTCTATGCCAAACAAACTAGAAGAGTTTTGCATAACAATGGTTTGATTGACCCGATGATAATTGAGGATTATATCGCAAGTGAAGGCTATTTTGCTCTAGGAAAAGCTTTGCAAATGGGGCAGGGAGAAGTTATCGAAGAGGTTAAGAAATCCGGGTTGAGAGGAAGAGGCGGGGCTGGCTTCCCTACAGGGGT
>CAZDXE010000076.1:0-4700 GCA_964509565.1 uncultured Dehalococcoidales bacterium
AGGAGAAAGGACCTTGCCATGAGGAATCAAAGAAGTTTCAGCTTAGAGTTCAAGCGTCAGGTAGTGGAAGAGCGGATTGACCAGATGGTATACGAACTGTATGGGTTAACGCCGGAAGAGATTGGGGTGATAGAAGGCAAGGTTTAAGGACAATATTAAAGTCATATTTGAATTGCGATATTGAATAAAGTATAATTACTTTTACTATAGGCTAATAGTTTTAAATAAAGTAGGCTTAAGCCAAAATGAAACCATGTATACCGGATAAACTACCCATCACCACTATCAAATGGGAACCGCTCATTCCATTAATTGGAGCATCGAACCGCGCCTTAGCCTATTTTGATGGCATCCTCTATGGTATCACGAATCCTGACGTTCTGCTCTCTCCACTTACCACACAGGAAGCCGTCCTTTCTTCCAGAATTGAAGGCACACAGGCAACATTGGGTGAAGTGCTCAAGTTTGAAGCCGGTGAAGCGCCGGAAGGGGAATCCCGCCGGCAAGACATCGAGGAAATCATCAACTATCGTGTCTCGATGAAGCTGGCGGAAACGGAACTACAAAAACGGCCTTTTAACCTTAATCTACTAAAAAAACTCCATCAGGTACTCCTCGCCGGCGTCCGTGGACGGGATAAAGCCAGAGGGCAATTCCGCACTACACAAAACTTGATTGGTTTACCCGGTGCAAATATGGACACTGCCCAATTCGTGCCGCCTGAACCTCAAATCTTGCCGGAATACCTGGATAACTGGGAGAAATACTGGCACATGGACAGGCCCGACCCGTTGGTACAGCTAGCAATTATTCATGCCCAGTTTGAGGTTTTACATCCTTTCCTGGACGGTAACGGACGTCTCGGCCGGATGATAGTCCCCCTGTTTCTATATGAAAAGAAGCTATTATCTCACCCTGAATTTTATGTTTCAGCTTACCTGGAAGAACATCGCGATGAATATGTGGAAAGGTTGCACGCGATTTGCATTGAACCTGACGGATGGGACAAGTGGATAGCATTTTTTCTAAAAACGCTGGATGAGCAGGCTAGAGCCAACGGTGCAAAAGCCCAGGCAATTATCCAACTTTACGAACGGCTTAAAAAACAGGTGAGAGACACGACTCATTCTCAGTTCGCGGTACCATTGCTAGACCAAATGTTCAAGCAGCCAATTTTCCCCAGCAATATTTTTGACAATATCAAGGGTATGCCTACAAAAACCGCTATCCTCACAATGCTTAATAAACTTAAAGCGGCGAAGATGCTCAAGGTTGTGCGCCCGGGTTCCGGCCGCCGGGCACAAGTATTGACTTTGGCAGAACTGATTAACGTGTGCGAAGGGCATGAAGTTATTTAGTCTGCGGAGATAACGGTGGTGGAGGGATTTACGGGAAGCATTGGCAATGGTAGCAGAGCGGTCAAATACTGAGACTGAAAGCCAGTTCAAAAGTTCTGTCTATCATACGCTCTGGTCCACCAAGGGTCTCAATAGATAGAACTCCTGTTTGTTCGCTACAGCTAATGGTCAGGATGCCCCATCGCCAGTTACCATGGGAAATGTTGGCCAGGTTGACCAGACTCAGGGTAGATGACATAATAATATTACTGCGGGTACAGCCCGCCACAGGTCGGCAGACTGGCACGTCCCATGCCGACGGCTGTTTGTTTGTATTTTCACTGGGGCCGATAGACTTAGATAGCGTCTATGATTACCTTGTCCCTGGAGGATTTCAATGGAGCATTTACCCGGATACGCAGGCTTGATAGCGTTCGTCGACCTGTCCTCGGGGCAGGTGGATTACAAACCAACGAACCTTTACTCGGATGATTTTCTTGGAGGTGGAGGTATTGGGTGCAAACTCTACTGGCAGGAATCCGTTGTTGGTGGGGAAGTTTTTGACTCGCGAAACCCCCTGATATTCACCACTGGACCTTTGGGCGGCTTGACCGGGCTGTCTGGTTCGAGGTGGCAGGTTTGTGGGAAATCTCCCGTGGCCGCACCTGAACATTTTAGCTATGGCAATATGGGAGGGAGTTGGGGTGCCTTTCTGAAGTTCGCCGGGTTCGACGGACTGGTACTCAAAGGAGAAGCGGGAAAACCGGTATATCTCTTTCTTCATGATGGCGTTTGTGAAATCAGAGATGCTTCTCATCTCTGGGGCAAAGGCACGACGCATACGCAAAAGATTCTGAAGGATGAACTGGGAACAGCAACTCGAGTAATGACTATCGGCCCGGCCGGAGAGAACAGGATTACCTTTGCCACATTATTGGCTGACGATAACGCTAGTGGCTCAGGAGGATTTGGTGCTGTGATGGGCTCGAAGAAGCTGAAGGCGATTGCCGTATCTGGGAGACGTCGGCTTATCCCCGCCTTTCCCGATGAACTTCGTTGTTTGTCCGACAAGCTGCGTGGCTTGAAGAAAGATATGGACTATGAAGTGCCAAAGGCACAGCCAGGGATCATAGCGAAGAGGAAAGCCTGCTATGGATGTATAGCAGGTTGTTCAAGGCATCTGCTGGAAGCCAGTGACGGGAGAAAAAGCAAATATCTGTGCCAGAATAGCGTTTTCTACGAGGAGCGAACCAATCACTACTACGGACAGCAGAACGAAGGTGCTTTCGTTGCTAACTGGCTATGCGATGAGTATGGATTGGATACGAGCGCTGTTGAGGCGTTCATACTGTGGCTATCACGGTGCCACGAGGCTGAGATCATAACAGATGCGAGCGTTGGGCTGCCCTTGTCCAGAATGGGCAGCCTGGAGTTCATTGAATCTCTGGTCAAGAAGATATCTTTGAGACAGGGTTTCGGCGAAATTCTTGCCTCAGGAATCTCTAATGCTGCCAACTTTCTGGGACAACGCTCACGGACTTTATTCGGGGACACGATTTATGCAGACGGCACCGTTGTCGGATATTGCCCCAGGCTCTATATTGTTGATGGGCTCCTTTATGCCACTGAGCCCAGAGTGCCCTACTCACAGCTGCATGAAGTGACTGAACCAATATGGGCATGGCTGGATTATGTGAATAGGGCTGAGGGAGCTTGGGGCAGCAGCGAGGTGCTCAAATCAATAGGGCGAAGATACTGGGGTAGCGAAGCAGCAGCGGACTTCCATACTTATGAAGGAAAGGCGCTGGCGGCAAAGGAGATTCAAGACAGGCAACATCTTAAGGGATGCCTGATTCTGTGTGATTTCTCCTGGCCAACGATGGAGATAGAGTATTCGGAACCGGAGATACTAAGCCAGGTAATCGCTGCAGTCACCGGCAAGCATTTAAGCCTATCAGAATTGAAACGCATTGGTGAACGAGTGTTCAATTTGCAAAGGGCTATTTTAATCAGGGATGGACATCCAGGTAGACAGGGAGACACGCTGCCGGATCCATGGTATAGCGTGCCAGTGAAATCTGGCTTCCTCAACGAATACTGCCTGGTGCCGGACCGCAGCGGGCTGCCGGTATCGAGGAAGGGCGAAGTGCTTGACAGGGAGTGTTTTGAGCGTATGAAGGATGAGTACTATGAACTTCGAGGTTGGGATGTTAGCACTGGTATGCAGATGGCCGAGAGACTGAATGAATTGGGGCTAAACGAAATTGCTACTGAGCTTTGCTCAAGAGGATTGGCAAAATAACGGACTGTTTACTGAGGAGGCCATGCTTGTTTCCATGAGTGTAGCACCGATACCTGCCATTAACTACGTTGTTGAGACATCATGACCTTGACAGCTAATGAGCAAGCATCTAATATATCTCCACAGCAGTAGATATGGAATATCGAGGGCCTGTAAAGAACAGCAAAGGAGGTTTAGTATGATTCCCAGGGAGTACAATCTGGAGGGTAAGGTGGCTATTGTGACCGGAGGTGGTCGGGGGATTGGAAAGGCCATTTCTCTGGTGCTCGCTGAGGCCGGTGTCGATGTAGTAGTGGCGGCTCGCACTGTGGAACAAATTGAAGGAACGGCTAAGGAAATCAGGGAATTGGGTCAGCGTGCCATCGCGGTTCCCACCGATGTTACTAAGGCAGACCAGGTAGAGAATATGGTAAAGAAAGCTATCTCAGAGTTTGGCAAGATCGATATACTTGTTAATGATGCCGGCACAGGTCGAGCGAAGCAATTAGTTCCCTTACCTGGCGTAAAACTCCCTGGATGGGAGGAAGTAGATGAACCAAATACTCCCATGAGCGAGGAGGAATGGCACTACATTATGAACACCAATCTGACCAGTATTTTCCTCTGCACCAGGGCTGTGGGCCCCTACATGATCAAGCAAAGACGAGGCAAAGTTATCAATATCAGCTCTGTCAATGCGGACATGGGCATTGCTTATTATATTCCCTATAATACCAGTAAAGCAGGGGTGAATATGTTTACCCGTTGCTTAGCCCTGGAGTGGGCTCCTTTCAATATTAATGTCAACGCTATAGGGCCTGGGGATTACCCTACACCACTCACGGCAAGAGCACATAATGATCCGCAGCTTAAGAAGCAAATGCTCCGCTGCATCCCTATGGGTAGGACGGGAGACGTGCGCGACCTGGGGCTACTGGCCGTTTACCTGGCTTCCGATGCTTCCAATTACATGACAGGCCAGACGATTTACCTTGATGGCGGTGAATTGGCGCTATCGCCGTGTTGAACATCTCTACATCAAAGTTCGCGCGGCAATAATGAATGACTAATGACAAACAAAT
>CAZDXE010000077.1:0-4564 GCA_964509565.1 uncultured Dehalococcoidales bacterium
ACATCTCTACATCAAAGTTCGCGCGGCAATAATGAATGACTAATGACAAACAAATCTCCCCTCCTGCGAAGCGGATTTAAACTATCGTTGCCGTGATGGGTATGATATATTTCCTGTAGTTTATTTCTGTGGAGGTTGGGAATGGCCACATTATTGCCGCATATCGAGGAAATTCGCCTGGGCGACCCGCGGCTAAAGGATTTTGCTGAGCTGCCGTGGCGTCTATACCGGGGCGATCCTTGTTGGACTCCGCCATTAAAAGCTGACCTGCTGGGAAATCGCCTTCTGGGCATGGTTGGGCTCTTGCGGCGGGAACACCCCTACCACCGCCACGCTGAAGTGACACACTTCCTGGCATGGCAGGATGGCAAACTGGCAGGTCGAATATCGGCTTCCATTAACAAGAGATTCAATGACTACCATAGCGCTCGAATCGGCTTCTTTGGTTTCTTTGAAACGATTGAAGACTATGAAGTAGCCAGGGCGTTGCTGGACAGAGCTAAATCGTGGGTTGAATCTCGTGGCATGACTACCCTGCGTGGCCCGGGGGAATACTCCAACGCCACTCACGAACGACAGGGAATCCTGATAGACGGATTTCAATACCCTCCAACCGTGGACCTCACCCACAACCCCCCTTTCTACGGCGAATTCCTGGAGCGATACGGCTTCCGCAAAACCAAGGATTACCATGCGCACATAATAGATTTGCAGACTCCAGTACCTCCTCGAATTAAGAGGGTCGCAGAAAAGGCGCGGCTGCGTCGGGGTATAGAAACCAGGCCTTTGAACCTTAAGAAAATACCTGCCGAAGTAGGCCTGATAGTGAAGATTTACAATGAAGCATGGGCGAAAAACTGGGGCTTCCTTCCAATTACCGATGAAGAGGCAATGGTATTGGCGGATTTTCTTCGACTCGTTGCAGACTCTGGTCTCATACGGTTCGCCTTTGTTAAAGGGGAACCTGTTTCGGTATGCGGTGCCTTCCCCGACCCCTACCAGGCGTTGCGGCCACGCTGGCGCTGGTATGGAGATTCGGATATAGTGCGATTGGCGAGGCTAATCTGGAAGCGACGGCACATCCCGCTGCTGCGGTTGATGTTCTTCGGAGTTTGCCCGGAATTTCGTAAGCTGGGCATCGACGCCATTCTATTCGCTGAAGTCAAGGAATATGCTATTCAACGGGGCTATGAGAAATGCGAAGCCTCCCTGCTACTGGAGGATAACCACTGGATTCTCAGCCCCTCAGAGTTTATGGGAGGAAAACGCTATAAAACCTGGCGTATCTATGACCTGCAGTTAACATAGAAACGAGCATTCCAACTCCCCCAACCTGCCCTCTCTCCCCATTGCGGAGAGCTCATCACACCATCCTCTCTCACCTCGTCGCTCCACCAAAACAATTGCTAGAAAGTCGGCAAAATTACGAAGGCCTGGTTCCTAAATCTTCGGCAAAATCTGTTCAATGCTATGAAGTCAATACCTGTGATGATAAATGTAAGAAGTACGAGGACCCAGGAAGTTCACAAGACCTCGTCATTGCATTCGCTGAGCGCAGGAACAACAGTGTATAGTCATCCTTGCCAGTAAGTTACTTTCCTGTTTCCACTGCTTCCGGCATTGTCCGGATAAGAGCTATTGCTACGATGGCGAGTCCGGCAAGCACAAGCCAAACGTTCTGATAGCTGCCCCAGTTATCGAACACCCATCCGGCCATCGGCGGCCCCAGAATTGAGCCCGCCACGCTAATGCCCATTAAAAAGCCGAATATGCTCCCAAAGTTCCTCCTGCCAAATATTCCTAGCAGCAGAGGCGCTCTCAGGGCGTTATTGCCCCCGTAACCTATGCAAAAAAACACGAGGAAAGGAATAAGTAACCAGGTGCCCACTGTGGCTGCATATTCGAAACAGACAATGCCCAGGCATATCATGGCAAAGGCAATCGCTAATACTTTTCTTCTGTCAACCCTGTCCGCAATCCAGCCCATTCCAAGGCGGCCTACCACGCTGACCAACGGAATAGCCATAGCAATCATGCTGGCTGCCGACCTGGTCATTCCCATGCTGCCCAGATATGGCATCACGTGAATAGTCACTGCCCCGACTATCAAATGGAAACAGACAAATGCCAGCGCTATATGCCAGAATACGCTACTTTTCAAAGCCTGCCTGACACCGATACTTTCTTCGATTGATGGCGATATAGCCTGGTCGATATGGCCCGTATTTGCCCTTGCTGTACCAGGGTCATCCCCATCAGGCAGATAGCCATACTGCTCTGGTTTATGCCTGAACAGCAGAGATAATGGCACAATCAGGACGAATGCACCGATGGCGAGAGTTGCCATGGCTGTTCTCCACTCATAGCTGTCAATCAGCCTGACTATTACCGGGATCAGCAATCCACTGAGGCCAAAGCCACAGGAGGCAATGCCGCTGGCAAGCCCAATCCTCCTCTGGAACCAGTTAGCCACCGCCGTCATCAGCGCAGTCATGGAACAACAGCCCACCCCCACAGCTAGTACACTGAAGGCTGCATAGAACATTATCAGCGTTGTAGTACGACTGAGCAATAATAAGCCAAGCGAGATGATTATTCCGCCGGAGAATATCAGCCGCCTCGGCCCCCAGCGATCGATAAGTATTCCAAAAAGCGGAGCTATCAACCCGCCTTCAAGGCCACGCAACGAAGCACCCAGCGATATTTTCGTGTAGCCCCAGCCAAACTCAGCAGCCATGGGCTCAATAAAAGCGGTGAAGCCATAGAAGACGGCTGCGGCCATGTACAGGGCAATCAGCACGCAGGCAGCCACCAGCCACCAGCCAAAGAATATCTTATGCGGCTTCAAGATCGAATGTACCCCCCTGATTCACTTACGAATGCAAGGTCTCCTTGCGCTGATATCTGCATGCGTCACAGGATAGAGCGTCAATTTGCTTACGGTATTATATACCTTTTAGACTACGTTTTGAAGAATTTGTGCTGGCTGGCCACATAGATTTGTGGCTGGAAACTGCTGAAAAAGAAGGCCGGCACATTCTAAAGCAGTTGAAGCCTGGATTTCCCATATCAAACCGGGGACACAGACAGGTTTCTATGGTAAAAATGACTTCAAAAGCTCCTTGTTTGGCCACATTAGACGGGGCTATGAGAAATGCGAAGCCTCCCTGCTACTGGAGGATAACCACTGGATTCTCAGCCCCTCAGAGTTTATGGGAGGAAAACGCTATAAAACCTGGCGTATCTATGACCTGCAGTTAACGAATAACTCTTCTTCCAGTTAGGTGAAGAGTTCGGGAAAAGAAAGTCCAATTTTACCGGAAAGTGGCAGGGGTCATGTAGATATCGGTGCCGCATGTCGTTGATATATACGGCGCAGTTCAAAATTTATGGCATGCCGTTTACGCTTGAGTTACCCGCGACCCTCGAAGCTATATGAGGTATATTTGTATTGGCATGGTGGGCCGCCAGATGCCCATAGAACGCGTGATTTCAAATCCATGATGATAGAGTTGTTTGTTCTCCACTGCTCGTGTACGGATTTCGCTTTGTCCGGGTGACGGCATACAGAGTTAGGATATCCGAAATGGTCGCGGAGAGCCTCCATTGCATTCTCGATGGTGAGTGCTCCTGTTTTTTGCCTGAGAATCTTCTCTACACGGCGGTCTCTGTAGATGCTGTTTTCAAGGCCGGCGCGTATTACGCCGTAATCGCCGGGAGTAGCTCCTTTGAAGTGGTTGGCGTGGGTAAGCATACCGTCTACAGGATACAGGAAATAGACTCGCTCTGGCGTAGCTTCTATATCGATAGAATCTCCGTCTCCTTCCGATGTTGCCACGAGGTAGTTGGCAGAGAATGAGCGCGGCGTGTGAATAATCGTTCCGATAACATCAGAATATTTTTCCTGGCTTAATGCCTTGCGGCGTATAAATGTAGTAGGTATTCCTTCTGTTTCCATCGTTTTACCGTCTGCCTCACACTGTATGTAGTTATTACAAATACCATGGCCCATGCTATTCATTCCCATCCGGGCGAATTGGCCTGCTTCTACAAGAGTTAAGATGTCGGGGGCATCCTTCTGGTTGATCTGCAAAAGGAGGCTGTTCTGCGTGGCCCATGGTTTGTAGTCCCAGTTTTGTGCCAGGATGATATTCTTTCCAGCGGTTATGTCTGGCAGGGCACAGAGCGAAGTACAGCCACCTGAAGATTGTTTCATTCCGAAAAGGATTTCGGTCCTGATATTGACTACCAGGATCTCTTCAAAAGTCCTTCCAGAGCCTTCTGCTATTCCCTTTATCTCATCTATCATATTTTCATCGTAGCCTTTAATCCTTCTTGTGAATGTCTTCGAGAAATCGAGGGCTCTATCCCAATCCACGCCAGATAATTCTGTAAACGATGACTTGTATAACGCGATACTTTTTTCTATCAGGTCTTTTGCCTTTATTCCATATTGCGTTCCTCTTGAAAATGGGTCTCCAGAAATTACTATCTTTCTTAATTTTCTCTCTTCCATCGCTTTATTCCTTTTGTATTTTATTGACATTGGCTTGTCTAGCAGCCT
>CAZDXE010000078.1:0-4438 GCA_964509565.1 uncultured Dehalococcoidales bacterium
CCTTTTGAATATCCTGGGGTATGGGTTCAGGTTTATGTGTAGCCAGTATTTCCCTCACTTTTTCGTGTGCCACTTCATCAATCGATTTAGAGCCCTTTTTCTGCCATGTCTCGAAAGTATCTATGTCACTGAGCCTTGACATCCACCTCTCCCTGAAATGCTTTAACGTGTGTTTCTCGCCTAAGTAAATCCCTCCAGGGCCAACTTTGTTAATGACATCCACTGCCAATGTGTCATCGTTCACTTCAAATCCCTCCATAAACCTTAAAGCATAATCTATGATCTCATTGTCGATAACCAGAGCCTCCAGCGAAGAGGTCAGCGCTGCGTCCAGTGATCCAAAACCCACAACCATGTCCGGAACGATTAGCAGGTGGGTGGCGAGTGAGAGAGCTTTTTGATAACCAGCTTGTACATCCAGAGTCTTGGAAGTACGGCCACCAGATCCTATCAGTGTTGGCAAATCATAATGGTAGGCTAGTTGAGCAAGAGCCAGGTTCATTAGAGTACCCTCTGGTGATACGACTCCCGACCCTGTTCTGAAATCTATAGTGCCAACGCCAGCCGTATACACCACAGGCACCCCAGGACTGGCGAACTCAAGAATAGTCAGGCCGCCCAACACCTCAGCGTTATTGATAACCATTGTGCCTGACAGTGTAGCCGGGCTTGTCTCACCCATAAGAGGCATAGGCCACATAAGGATTGTAAGTCCAGCCTTAGCATATTCTATGGTGGCCTCTGTTATTTCGCGTTCATAGCTAAGAGGAGAAATAGGGCACACATTCGCTGAAATAATAGGCCTTTTCCTGAGTTGCTCACTCCCGCCAACAATAGCAGCGGCGATTTCAATTTGGTATTGTGCTGCTCTGGCGCTCGATGCACCCACCCCAACATGTTTTTCTGTGTGTCTCAGGCAAGTATACATTCCAACTATTCCCCTCATATCTAGTGGAACATCAGTGGCTTGTCCGATAGGCCAGAGAAAATGGAAGTGATCCAGATAATCAGATAACACTGCCCATCGAGCACTATCTTCAAGCCTGGAATACCTGCGCTCACCAGTTTCCCAATCTACTATGAAAGGAACACCTCCGCTCGCCCAGAAATGTGACTTTTGTTTGTTCAATACAACGTCATATTTCGGATTCCTGGCCGCATATTTTGTAGTCTTCGGAGCTCTTCTCAATGCCTCCTCAACTAAACCCCTGGGGATAGTAACATGCTTCTTCACATAATCAACTCCCGCTCCAGCTTTCTTCAAAATATCCAGAACAGCCTCATTGGTAACTCTGATGCCGGTGTTTTCCAGGACTTCTAATGAAGCATTATGAATAGCCCATATTTCATCTTCCGACAGGAAACTTATCCTGGGTTTGCTCATGCTTTTGGCCCTCCCTCAACTCTCGGCATTCTATGAAAACTCTGTAGCAAAACAGTTAAGATATTATCCCAATTCTGGATCATTATAATAGTTCTGCCTCGGCTCTCTTCAGGATTTTAGATATTTCCTTTTGAATATCCTGGGGTATGGGTTCAGGTTTATGTGTAGCCAGTATTTCCCTTGTTTTCTCTTTGGCTATTTGAGCAATCGACTTAGACCCTTTTTTCTCCCATATTTCGAACGTCTCCATATCGGTAATTTCAGGCATCCAGCCCTCTCGGAAGTGTTGTAATGTATGTTTTTCGCCTAAGAAGTGGCCGCCAGGGCCAACTTTATCAATCACGTCCAGTGCCAGAGTATCATCATTCACCTCGAGCCCCACGATGTATCTTAAGGCGTAATCAATAATCTCGTTATCAATGATGAGAGTTTCTGGAGATGCGCATCCCCCTAGTCCTCCTAAGCCGAGGGCGATATCAGGGGTCATCAAGAGAGCTGTAATGATAGAGATAGCTTTTTGATAACCCGCCTGTGCATCCAGCAGCTTGGAACCGCCACCCATAACGCCTACCTCACTTGGTAAGCCGTAGTGGTGCGCCAACTGAGCAAGGCCCAGGTGCATAAGACTGCTCTCTGGGGCCCATCTGTGGTACCCAGTTTTGAAATTCACGGCGCCGACGCCAGGTGAATACACCACTGGGGCTCCAGGATTAACAAACTCCAGAATTACCAGGTCGCCCATAAATTCGGCATTATTGAGAGCCATAGTACCTGCCGATGTGACAGGGCCAGTTGTTCCGGACAGGGGCATGGGCATTACTACAACAGGGACGCCAGCTCTGGCATACTCCATTGCGCCCTCCATCATGCCCTTTTCGTATGTGAGAGGAGAAAAGACGCATTGCACTGCTGAGATAATGGGCCTTTTCTTGAGTTGCTCCTTACTGCCAACGAGGGCGGTGGCAATTTCAATCTGATATCGAGCATCCGAAGCATTCAGCGCTTCATGCTCCACATGCTTCGCCGTGTTTCTTGCAACGGTGATGAATTCCGTCAAGCATTGCATAGGCCCCGGTATGTCAGTGGTCACCATCGATGGCCAGACTGAATGAACGTTCTTGAGATAATCGACTATTCTGGTATAGAGTGCCAGGTCTTCCATCGTTGAATTTCGTCGCTCTCCGGTTTCCCCATCGATTATGAAAGCGGGCATTCCCGTTGTAGTGAAGTGTGGTGTTTGCTTATCCAGCACAAAATCGTAGTTCGGGTTTCTGGCGCCGTATGTGATGGTCTTCGGAGCCATTTCCAGCGCCTCTTGAACCAGATTTCTGGGGATGCTCGCATTATTACTGGCATAATCGACATTCGCCCCGGCTTTCTTCAATACATCGAGAGCCTTTTTGCTCCCAACTTTGATGCCGGTTCTCTCCAGGATTTTCAACGAAGCGTTATGAATAGCATCCAGTTCGGATTGTGATAGAAAACCTATACTCGGTTTACTCATATCTGTGCTCCTTATCAATTCATTTCTCAATGCAGTATGAGAACGTTGATATTAATATTTTATTTATTGACTGCACGTTTAATTTAGTATGCATGGTTTGTCCAGTTTCTATGCTGGTTGATTTACTGATTTTTACAGCCTCCTCGATTTCTTGCTAATTCGATCTATGTCTTTAGCTTTGCGCCATTATAATAGTTCTGCCTCGGCTTTCTTCAGGATTTTAGATACTTCATTTTGAATATCCTGGGGTATGGGCTCAACCTTATGCGTAGCCAGTATTTCCCTTGTTTTCTCCTTGGCTATCTGAGCAATCGACTTGGACCCTTTGCCCTGCCATACTTCAAACGTCTCCATATCGGTAATTTCAGGCATCCATCCTTCTCGGAAGTGTTGTAATGTATGTTTTTCGCCCAAGAAGTGGCCGCCAGGGCCAACTTTATCAATCACGTCCAGTGCTAGAGTATCGTCATTCACCTCAAGCCCCTCGAGGTATCTCAAAGCGTAATCAATAATCTCGTTGTCGATAACCATAATCTCCAGGCAGGTGCCTGGTCCTAAACTTGCAATGCCGCCTGCAACATCGGGCGTTAACAGCAAGCTCGGTATGAGGGAAATAGCTTTTTGGTAACCTGCCTGTGCATCCAAGAGTTTGGAGCTGCTGCCAAGTCCTCCTCTTTGAGTTGGTAAGCCATAGCGACGGGCTAGCTGGCCAACGCCCAGGCTCATCAGAGTGCTCTCAGGTGACCATTTGCGCCTCCCTGTTTTGTAATTCACAGTGCCGCATGAAGGTGCCCAGGCGACGGGTGCTCCGGGGCTGGCAAGCTCCTGGATAACCAGGCCGGCTAGAAACTCGGCCGTATTAACTACCATAGTGCCTGCCATAGTAGCAGGGCTTAGCTGCCCCACTGCGGGCATGGGGTATATGACAACAGGCACACCTGCCCTGGCATATTCTATGCTCGCATCCGTCATGCCTCCATCAAGCATAAGAGGCGATATGGTGCAGATAACCATTGAAATGATTGGTCGTTTCTTGAGTTCTTCTTTGCCACCAACAATAGCAGCCGCAATTTCCAGCTGGTATTTAGCTTCTGCTGTGGTTACTGTGTCACCTTCAAAGTGTTTTCCTGTATGGAGCAGTGCCGTATACATGTCAAGTATGTGCAACATCGGCCCGGGCACATTTAAATCGGTTCCGAACGGCCAGACCATGTCAACGTGATTGAGGTAATCAGCTACCACCAAACAGTCGATAATATCTTCTGCCGTTGAGTATCTGCATTCGCCAGTTTCCCCATCTATCATTAGTGGGGGGTTTGCGGTTGCGCAGAAATGAGTTTTCTTTTTATCCAGCACAAAATCGTATTTCGGGTTTCTGGCAGCGTACTTCACAGCCTTAGGAGCCATCTCCAATGCCTCTTCAACCAGATTTCTTGGGATGGTCACACGCTCATTGACATAATCAACTTTCGCTCCGGCTTTCTTCAATAGGTCGAGCGCCTGTTTACTCATGACTTTGACGCCAGTTCTCTCGAGAACTTTTAGTGAAC
>CAZDXE010000079.1:0-4356 GCA_964509565.1 uncultured Dehalococcoidales bacterium
GACACCCTGATTAAAAGTCAGGTGCTCTACCAACTGAGCTAACGGCCCATGATTTATAAATTACAAAATTAGTATATCTATTGTGACGATAAAAAATATGGTTCCTTTATTCTGATTCTGATGAATTTGTTGTCAAAACATTAGAAATATAACAGGCAAATGCGGGATGAACATCACAAATATAGCCGCCGTCAACGGCTTCAACTGAAAAAGCTACTCTATTTGGTTTTCTAACGGGATCGCCAAATTTACTCAGCCCTGTTTCCTCCCAGGGCATATTATGCCCCAGTATTTCTAGAAACCCCTTCACGTCTCTAGGATGATCTAGTATTACTTCAAAAGGAAGCTGCTGAGCTAAGCTTGTTAGTTGGTCAATCTTTAGTTTCACTCGCATCTTCATGAAGATTATACTTTGGTGGTTGTGGGGTGTCAATACAAACTCTATGATGAGTTTTTCAGGTTCTGCGCCAGCTCAGAATAGCCAGAGCACTGAGTGCGACGCCCGCAATTGCTGCTCCGAGCCAGCCAAGCAAACACAGGCTGGTGACAATTGCTCCTGCGATAATAACCCCTACGAGAATAGACAGAAAGGAATACCTTAATTTTAAACCGAGCAGGAAAGCAGCGATAGAGCCAGTCCATGCGCCAGTTACAGGGAGAGGTATAGCTACAAATAGAGCCAGTCCAATTTTCTCATATCTTTCGATGCTTGCCCCACGTTTCCTGGTATGGTCGAAAACCCAGTTAACTAATTTCTGTCCTGCTTTCACGTGGCAAATAGCTTTGGTCAGTGGGTCTAAAAATAGCAGAAGTATCGGTACGGGCAATAGATTGCCAAAAATGGCCAGGCAGAAAGCCTTGTGCCAGGGCATATGGAATACATTTATAGCTACTGGCAAACCTACTCGGAGCTCTGCTATTGGCAAAGCTGATATGATGACTATACATAACTCATGGGGAATGGTCCAGCCCAGAATTTCCTCAATCATGATTCTTGTGGTTATTATATCACCAAAGCGAGCCTCCACCCTGTTTCCCTCTCCCCCCAATGGGGAGGATTAAGTGAAGGTGAAGATGAGAACTTTTACTGCCTTTACTATATCAGTCAGTTGTTTTCACAGGCGCATCTTGTATTGCAAGAGACGGTTTTAGAATGTATAGCGGATGCTGCCTGTTTGGGGTATAATGCATAGAGGTGGAAGAATTCGGGTTGTAAGCGATGTTGTCGTGTGAAGGTGGATTTTTGGCGTGGGGTATACATTGATAACGTGGAGGTTTTGAGAATTGACGCTCAAATACTTTGTCACGGGAGGAGTTGGCTTTGTCGGTAGCCACCTTGTTGACCGATTGGTTAACATGGGGGAGGTAACCGTCTACGACAACCTCACTTCAGGCAGAAAAGAATTTCTACAGCAGCACTTCGGCAAAAGTAATTTTCGGTTTATCGAAGCTGACCTGCTCAATTTCGACGTTCTAAGCGAAGCTATTGCTCACCATGACATGGTTTTTCATTTAGCTGCTAATTTCGATGTCAGAGCTGGCATAACAAACACCAGGCTTGATTTACAGCAAGGCGTGCTGGCCACCTATAATGTTCTTGAGGCTATGCGGCTAAAGCAGGTCGACAAAATAGTTTTCGCATCCAGTTCCACGGTTTATGGCGAAGCAGGTACAAGGGCAGTGGCTGAAGACTACGGCCCTCTGTTGCCTATATCGTTTTATGGCGCTAGTAAACTTGCTTGTGAGGGGTTCATCTCTGCCTTCCGTCACATATTTGATATGCAAGCTTGGATTTTTCGCTTTGCCAATGTTGTTGGCAGTAGAGCGAACCATGGAGTTATCTCCGATTTCATAGGGAAGCTAAAGCAAAACTCAGGGGAGCTTGAGATACTTGGTGATGGTACTCAGGAGAAACCCTATCTTTATGTTGATGATTGTGTTCATGGTATCCTCTTTGGACTTGGCCATTTTCAAGAGCAAATCAATGTGCTGAACCTTGGCACTGATGCCTTCACTAACGTAACTGCTATTGCCAATATGGTGGTTAAAGCTATGGGCTTATCCAGAGTAGAGTTTAAATATACGGGCGGCAATCGTGGTTGGAAGGGTGATGTCCCTCAGGTCAGGTTTGATATGACTAAGATGGAGAACTCAGGCTGGAAGGCCAGGTATAATTCAGATGAGGCTGTAAGACAGGCAATAAAAGACACCCTGAGCAATAATGAATAAGCTAAGTATCGTTATAGTGGCACTAAACGAAGAGGAGGGAATAGGAGGAGTAATTGGAGCTATTCCCAGGGATGAGCTCAAGAAAATGGGATTCGCTGTCCAAATCCTGGTAGTAGATGGAGATTCGCAAGACAGGACTAGAGATGTGGCAAAGAAGGCTGGAGCTGAAGTTATTGTTGAGCCAAGGCGAGGTTATGGGCGAGCTTACAAAACAGGATTTGCTCATGCCACCGGAGAGGTAATTGCCACTGCTGATGCTGACCTGACTTACCCTGTGGAAAGCATCCCTGAATTAGTAAGAGTGCTCAGAGACGAAGAGCTGGATTTTATTACCACCAACCGCTTCGCCTGTATAGAAAAAGGTGCCATGTCCCTCCACAACCGATTTGGCAATGGCGTCCTCACATTAACCACTCGGCTCTTGTTCGGGATTGACATTCATGATTCCCAATCCGGCATGTGGGTATTTAAGAAAGATATTCTCGATGGGTTAATGTTGAAGTCGGATAAGATGCCATTCTCCGAGGAGCTTAAAATAGAAGCTTGCTATTTTGCCGGACTTCGCTACAGGGAAATGCCGATAACGTACAGACCTCGTGTGGGGAAGATAAAATTACGAATATTGAGAGACGGTTTCCATAATCTCCTTTACTTGATGAAGAAAAGACTTGCCAGATGACGCGACAACACGATATATCCAGAGTTAGAGTTTCGGTTGTGATTCCAACGCTGAACAGTGCGGAAACGCTGGAAAGTTGCCTGGTTTCTATAAGGAATAATAACACTGGCTACGAATATGAAATAATCGTGGTTGATGCCGGGAGCACTGATGCAACTAAGGAGATAGCCAGTAGATATGCTGACAAAATCCTTGACGGCGTACCTTCCAGAGTAAACAGGAACAAGGGCATTGAAGTTGCTGAAGGAAATATTATCTGTTTTACTGACAGCGATTGTACTGTGCCATCTACATGGATTGAGCAATTAGTAAATAAACTTCTGGAGTTAAATAAGGAAGACAAAAGAATAATTGGAATTGGGGGGCCTAATTACCCTGTGTTGGAAACTGGCTCCTTGATTCCAGTGGCTATAGCCAGAACAATCAGGTCGCCATTGATATCCTTCCGTGCTCGGAATGTTACTATGGATAAACGAGCGCAACAAACTTTACATAATCCTCCAGTAAACTCTGCCTATTTCAAGAAAGTGCTTCAAGCAGTTGGTGGTTTTGGCGAAGAGTATAATGTAGGTGAGGACCTAGGGCTGGATGCCAGCCTTGGTGAAAAGGGCTACCGCCTGTTCTACATTCCCGATATTTTCGTTTATCACCAACATAGAACTGGTTTTAACAGATTTGCCAGACAGATGTATAGTTTTGGCAAAGCCAGAATAAGGGTGGGGAAGAAATTCAAGAAATTCCTGCGGTGGTATCATTTTGGCCCTCTAATTCTATGCATTATGACTTTTTCGCCGTTGATTTTTATTCCCTTCTTGATGGCATTAACGAATGCGAGTTATGTTGCTATTCAGGAACGAAATGTCAAACTATTTTTCCCCATACTCTTGCTCACAATGAGTTTTTACGTTGTTTACGGGGCAGGGGAAATTGTTGCTCTTGTGAGAGGCAACTAATGAGGGATTAGATACACTGTTCTGGTGGTGGAGTAGGTTAGCAGGAGGGAGGTTGTCTGCATCCTGAATTCATTGAGCGGGTAAGAACTGAGGTGGGTCCCATTGTTAGGACAGGATAGGGGCAATATTAAGATTGGGTCCCGCTATCCTCAAAGCATCTAATGTTAAGGATTCTACCATACCTCTACTATTGACTTCTACCGGAGTTGAGGTGAATACCTCGTCCGGTGTCCGATAGTCCAGAGCCTGGAGGGGACGCTCGATGTTATAGAATCGGAAGTAGTTACCGAGACTGACTCTGGCATCTCTTCCGCCCTGATATGCTTTCAGATATACCTCCTCATACTTTACTGATCGCCACAGCCGTTCGATAAACAGGTTGTCATTATAGCTCCCTTTTCCATCCATGCTGATTTTGACTCCGTGCTGCTGCAAGAGCCCAGTAAAGGCCTCACTGGTAAACTGACTGCCCTGGTCGGTGTTGAATATCTCGGG
>CAZDXE010000080.1:0-4314 GCA_964509565.1 uncultured Dehalococcoidales bacterium
CTACCTCCACTAAGATTTACTGGACGATTAATCCGAATATATGACCCGTAATGGTGGCAAACACTACCACGAGGATTATGTAGGTCAAAGTCTTCTTTGTGCCCATGATGTTTCTGATAACCAGCATATTGGGCAGAGAAAGCGCTGGTCCAGCCAGTAAAAGTGCCAGCGTTGGCCCTTTCCCCATGCCCAAGTTCATAAAGGCGCTAATGATGGGCACCTCGGTCAACGTAGCGAAATACATTAGCGCACCCAAAAAGGAGGCAATGAAGTTAGCAAGAAGGCTGTTACCACCTACCCAGTTAGTGACCGCAGCTTGAGGAACAAAAGTAGTGATAATCCCAGCGGCAAACACTCCTACCAGTAGCCAGGGAACGATGAGTCGAACAAAGCGCAGTGTTTCTTTCATCCATATGCCGAGTTCACTCCTGGTAAACCAGCGCCATAGTATGAAGGCCAGACTCGCAAGTAATATGCCGGTCAGGAACCAGTTCTTTGAGGCAGCGAAAATCAATATGCCTACCAGAACAGCGAAGAAAATTATCTGTTGCCACCATTTATTTGCTGCAGAGTCAGCAATCAGAGCATCAAATGCAGCCGGGTCCTTGAGAGCTTCTTCCTTACGGTAGAGTAGGGCCATAATGAGGCCAATGCCTGCTGCAAAGACCACAGCCCCGATAGCCCTGGCTAAACCGAATTCAAAGCCGAGTATACGAGCCGTATAGACTATAGCAAGGACATTGATCGCCGGACCTGAATAGAGGAAAGCCACAGCAGGGCCGATACCCGCGCCTCTCTTATAAATACCGCCAAACAGTGGTAAAACGGTGCAGGAGCAAACTGCCAGAATCGCACCGGATACAGAGGCTACACTGTAGGATAGCAGTTTGTTCGCTCTTGGACCGAAATAGCGCAGAACTGTTCCTTGCGATAGGAAGACGGCAATAGCCCCGGCTATAAAGAAAGCTGGAATAAGGCAGGTAAGAACATGCGCTGACAGATATTCAAGCAGTGCATTCCAACCACCCTGAACAAGTGCAATAATAATTTCCAAAGTAATTACCTTCGTAGCCAAAGATAACTGAAAGGTTTAGCGCTTTGCTTTCTCGGCACACATTTTCCTGACACAGCCGGGCCCCACACGTTCAGCCTTCTTGAGCCGCTCAAGATCTATATCCATCTGCCTGTTTCCCTTAGAAGCCCTAATATTTGCCTTCAAAATATCTTTCAAGTGCACGTCCATTCCGTTCCAGTCAATGGAATAAAGCGACCAGAGACCGTCTTTGCGTAACTTGAGAAAAGCAACATCATAGAGAGTACTTAATATTCGTGATGACTTCGATTGTGAGATCTCCAGAGCCTGCATAACCTCACAAACACAACATTCCCTATCCATGACAAGATTCAGCACCCTGAGCCTCGATTCATCCGATAGTGCCTTGTATACCTTAACCAACTCTCTCATTTGCTCCTCCCAAATAATATGCATAATCCTGCATGCAAACATATACTACGACAGATGTTTCTTACTGTCAATGTAACCTTATTTGACTATGCCTCACAGCAGGTCAATAAGCCAGTGATGGTTATGCATTTCATTGCGACAATTGCCTTTGACGGCAGCGACTGGATTGAATGTTGAGGCTGAAAACCAGCTTAAAATTTCTGTCTATTATGCACTCTGGCCTACCATAAAATCATAACTCCGGACATGGTTCTTATGCTCCGGTCTCAGCCGAATACAGGAGCCATCATTCAACCATAATCTGCTCCGCTGTGTAAAGCTTTCTGACCATTTAATACCCCCTCTCTTAATTTCCAGCCTAACATGAAACTGGACTCGTTTTCGGGGGGGGGCAGGTCAATCTGGGCTGGCCAGTTCTTCAACTGGTGTACTGATGCACTTGCCCACAACTTTACGGAAATGATATCCACTCATGCTTCCTCCTTGGTAGTTGCAGTTCAGTGATTTTCAACCCAAGATCATGAACTGATGTAAGTTCGATAGTGAGATAACACTTTAATGTTTTTACGGCGTGGGAATATCAATGTTGCTGATGAGCTGAGTTGTATCTAACCCCTCGCCACTCCCTTTATAGATCTTTAGGGTAACGAAGGTTTCTGTCCTCAAGATGCTGGGTATGGCGGAGACCACATGTTCCATAAAATAGGCAAACTCCCTAGGCGATTTAGTCACGACAATGGCGATGATCTCATACCTGCCAGTCACATTGGCGACGTAACATACATGTGGATTTTGGACTAGTTGCTCTGCCACCTGACGTAAGTCTGCCAGACGAATCTGCATTCCCATAATACCTATAAAGCTAAAGCCCAAACTAGATAACTCTGGAATGGCGGTTATTTTAATGACCCCCCCCCCAATCAGCTTTTTCAGCCGATTCCTGATAGTGCCTTCGGCAACGCCTATCATTTTGGCTAATTGCATATAGCTGCGTCGGCCATTTTTCTGTAGATCCAATATTAGTTCACGGTCAATTTTATCTAACTTCATCGGCAAATCAACTAACCTCCCCTATAAATTTTACAAAAAGTGAGACAGTATTAAACATATTATAGTTTTATACAATGCCTCAGGCTAAATGATTACAAAAAATCAAGCTATCATTTAGTATAATGCGTATTCCGTAATATTGCAAGGCTGTCAGGGCTTGACATGTTACGATTTTAGTAATAATCTTAATTAAGCATACGACATGATCTGGGCAAAGTAGGTTATCAACGATTATGCGCCTATATGAGTTTGAAGGAAGTGCTCTGTTTCACCAACAGGGTATTGCTGTTCCCGAGTACACCGTAACGACCAGTCCCGAAGAGGCACGGGAGAAAGCGCAGCTGATAGGGCTGCCTGTTATTATCAAAGCTCAGATACTAGTCGGAGGCCGGGGTCTGGCCGGAGGAGTTCAGACTGCCAACTCCCTAGAACAGGTAGGGGAAATCGTCCATCGAATCATGGATCGCCCAATAAAGGGCTTTTCTGTGCATCAAGTGATGGTGGCCCAAAAGGTGGAAGTAGAGCGGGAATTCTATTTGGGAGTTACCGTGGACGGATATAGCGGCACCCCAATGGTTATCCTTAGCGCTGGTGGTGGGGTCTCCATCGAGAAAGTAGCCAGAATCCATCCAGAACAGGTCGCCTCCAGACAGGTTTCCATCACTAAGGGTTTCTCTCTATCTGAAGCACAGAAAATGGCCCAAGAGGTGGGGTTGGAACAGGAAGAATTAGAGCAAGTAGCAGCTACTCTTCACATTCTCTATGATGTTTTCCGTAAATACGACACTTTGGTCACTGAAATTAATCCCCTGGTTCGAACTAGCAAAGGAAGCTACCTGGCTGTCGATGCCAAAGTGGAGATCGATGATGCCAGCCTGTATCGTCACCCCGACCTGCAAGTCGCCCTGGAGGATCGCATTCTCAATCCCCTGGAGCGGAAGGGCCACCAGATTGGTGTCACCTATGTGGACCTGCATGGAGAGATAGGAATTATTGCCAGTGGTGCTGGACTGGCAATGGCTAGCATGGACATCATCAGCCAGAGATTCCGCCCGGCCAACTTCCTGGAAACGGGAGGAGCCATCACCGCTGAACTTCTGTACAAAGTGATGGACCTGGTCTTGCAAAAGAAAGGATTGAAGGGGATATTTATCAACCTTTACGGAGGAATCAACCCCGTCCACGACGGAGCCAGGGGAATTGTCAGCTATATTCGGGAGCACAAGATTACCATTCCCATCGTAGCTAAGGTGTTGGGGAATCGTCAAGAGGAAACCTGGGAGATCTTGAAACAGCAAGGGATCACAGTAGTTACCGAGGTTGCTACAGAAAAGGCAGTTGAACAACTCGCACAGCTGTTAGAGGGAGAAAAGTGAGTATCCTACTTAGCCGAGAGACCAGAGTTCTAGTGCAGGGCATTACAGGCAGAGCGGGGCGAACCCAGACCAAATGGATGCTGGAGTATGGCACCAATATCGTTGCTGGGGTTACTCCTGGTAGAGGGGGCGAGGAAGTAGAGGGCATTTGTGTGTATGATACTGTCACCGAAGCTGTCGTCGAGCGAGAGGCAGAAGCTTCCGTGTTTTTTGTGCCTCCAGCCTCGGTCAAGGCTGCAGTTCTGGAGGCCATCGAAGCCGGCATTAAGCTCATCGTCATCGTTACCGAGCATGTGCCGACACACGATGCCATGGAAATCAGAGCGTATGCCAAGGGTCAAGAGGTGCGACTTCTGGGTCCCACCAGCCCTGGCATCATCACTCCCGGCGAAGCCAAGATGGGAATCATGCCAGGGAACATGT
>CAZDXE010000081.1:0-2033 GCA_964509565.1 uncultured Dehalococcoidales bacterium
ACACGATCCAGTTTATCGGCGGCATATCTTGCCATTACGTTGGTAATTCCTGGGCTTCCCCCACAACTAACCAGCGCAGTCAAACCAGCCTTCTTGAATTCATCGTCAAGGTCAAGTGGTTGATTCTCCATTAGCTGTGTCCACAGAGGGTAATCCATGGCTGCATCTACATAGTGTGCTCCGCTATTCACTGCGGCTTTCATTATCGTCGCATTGAACCGCACCATGGTCAGGTTGATAATAACATCCATTCCTTGAGCCGCTTTTTCAATGTCTTCAACTTTTTCGGCATCCAGTTTCACGGTGGTGAGCTTGTCGCTGTTCACCTTGTTCTTAACCTTATTGGCTAAATCCAAATTTATATCGCCCAGCACTATTTTCGACACATCCTTGTCCCTGGCTAAAATTGAGGCACATGGGCCTCCTTGTGCTCCAGCTCCTACTATTAATACTTTCACTCGAAATCCTCCTTCTATTTATTTGTCAAGCCTGCTAAGTTTACCAAGTTGTCGACATATTAGTAAATTCTCATATAATTACCTCCTTAGAACATGACTCATGAAATTTCAATGGCCAGCCTATCTCAGCCATCATTTTGAGGAACTTTACTGCATCAAGGCACTCAGGAGGAATTACTCCACTGACTGTTTCTCTGCGCATACACATTTTTGCTCCTGCAATCGCAGGTAAAGCAACACTGATCTTTGTTGTTCCAAATTTCCTGTACAATTCTAGTTTTTCCTCAGCAGTGGTAAAAAGAGAAGAAGGCCACCATATCTTGTATTTCAGATTCTCTCCTGATTTTTCGCCTTCTATCTCTACCAGATAAGGGTGGCTAGATTTTGGTGAGATTCTGGCGCTAGTTTCGTCTTCAGTGAAGAATATGTCGACTGGACGATGCACCAATTTCATCAAGACATCGACTGGTGTCACTTTGACGCCCTTCACATCCAGATATTTTGAGCTGGCAAATCCCATCATGACCAGTGAACCTACCGTTGGGTCAACTGCGTATTTGAAATCTACATTACTTAAGCCTTTCCCGATAAAGTGTGGTAGTGTAACTGGCTCTTCGTGTGAATGGTGGCAAATTACGACGGGTCCAACTGGCTGAGGGAAATTATACTCTTCACAACCACTGAATGGCGGACAAATCTTGTACTCTCCATTTTCAAATGCAGTCGATTCACCGGCGTAATCTGCCAGCGCTACTTCGGGAGACCATGTTGGCTCCCATGTCCTCACTACATCTCTGGATTTCTCCAGGAGTTTGTCGCCAACTTTAACATGTATCCCCTGTACGTGGTCTAATTTGTCACAAATATATCTCGTTAATACATTGGTGATTCCAGGAGCTCCCCCACAACCAATTAAAGCTGTCAATCCAGCCCTCTTGAATTCATCATTAATTTCAAACGGTTGATTCTCTATTATCCATTTTCCGATGGGTTCGCTAAAAGCTGAGTCCACATAGTGTGCTCCACTATTTACAGTGGCTTTCATTATGTTGCTGTTGAATTGTAGCAGGGTTAAATTGATAACAACATCCATTCCCTGCGCTGCTCTCTCAATATCACCAATTTTTGCAGCATCAATTTTCACGGCGCTGATTTTGTCGCTGTTCACCTTGTCCTTAACCCTATTTGCTAAATTTATATCTATGTCACCTATGACTATTTTCGCTATATCCTTATCCTTGGCCAAAATTGAGGCACATGGTGCTCCCTGACCTCCAGCTCCTATTATTAGCACTTCTTTCATATCAAACTCCTTTCTTAGGATTTTTGTTTTGACTTAGGCAAAAGTTTAACCAAAGTTGACTCTCCCTCATCTAATTATATCTACTCTATCTGGCACCTTCTCTCCGGCCCTCAAACTCGGCACGTACCATGGTCTGCATATACCGGGTTAGAAAGCACGGAAATGGCGATGATGGTGGTATGACTAACCATCTGGCTTCTTAAAAACACGTTTTGGGTATAAAATCACGCTGTTTATCTACCAAGTTTCCTTTTATAAGTACAGCATAAATC
>CAZDXE010000081.1:2133-4247 GCA_964509565.1 uncultured Dehalococcoidales bacterium
TAACGGAGGGCAATAATGCATATCGTTGTTATAGGTAATGGAGTTGCTGGAAACAGCGCTGCTTCAATAGCCAGCAAATTCGATTGCGAGATTACCATCGTTTCTGAAGAGACTTTCCCTGAGTATTCTGCCTGTGCTCTTCCATACTACCTCTCTGGTGAAATAGCACGGCAACATGTTTTTTTGAAACAAGATAAGAGAAGTTCAGAAGATGGCATCCACACTATCTTCAACAAGAAAGTCGAGCGAATCGATGTAAAAAATCAAGAGGTTATCTTTGAAGGCGGAGACTTGCGCTATGACAAGCTTATAATCGCAACTGGAGCCGAATCGATAATCCCCAAAATTGAGGGGATCGACAAAGTAGGAATCTTCACGTTAAAAACTCTGGCAGATGTAGACAAAATCCTTGCGTATCATAAGCGGGCAGTGGTAATTATCGGGTCTGGTTTCATTGGTGTGGAAGCAGGTATAGCACTGAAAAAGAATGGCTGTGAAGTTATCTTTATCGAGTTATTAGACCGGATATTGCCCAGGGCATTTGACAGAAAACCTGCTGATATCATCAAGACAATTCTCAGGGAACATGAAATTGAAGTGCTCACTGAAGAAAGAGTTGTCCGAATTCTTGGGAGAAAAGGGGTGGAGGGCATAGAAACCCAAAATCGAAGAATCAGATGTGATGCGGCGATTCTCTCCACTGGGATGAGGCCCAGGGTCAACTTGGCTCGCTCTACAGGGATAAAGATTGGAGAACTGGGAGGCGTCGTAACAAACGAACATATGCTAACGAACATCGAGAATATCTATGCCTGTGGTGATTGTGTTGAATCTCAAGATGCAGTGACAGGCAGAAACAGTTTACAGCTTCTGTGGCCAAATGCTGTTTCTCAGGGGAGAACAGCAGGCTATAATTGTATCGGTATTCACCGGAAATACCAAGGCTTTGTGAACGTCGTTGGCGTTGACATTTTTGGAACTCACGTTGCCTCAATCGGACATACTGGAGCAGCCTTCCAGGCTGCCAAACGCATTCAAATAATCGAGAAAGTATATACAAAACACAGCCATTGGATAATTGTTAAAGATGGAGCAATTATTGGAGCTCAGTTTATTGGAAAGACTAAGGGCGCCGGAGTGATTTCGCAAGCGATATGGAAAAGAGCTTGCCTGGAAGAAATTAAGAAAACTGCCTCCAGGCGAAAGCTCCTTGCTATAAATCCACTATACACAATGTTAGAATGATATGTCTAATTCTTCAAGCCTTAGCTTCTATTATCTCTCATGAACTAATTATGAAACAGAGACTTTCTTCGAGCATACTTCTTTAAACCTGGCAGGAGCACCCATATCATCCATCATCTTAAGGAATTTTATCGGGTCAAGGCATTCAGGGGCAGTTATGCCGCTGTCTGCATCGCCTGCCATGCACATCTTGGCACCAACGATTGCTGGTATAGCAACGAATACAATCGTTGTACCAAATTTCCTGAATAGAGCCAGATTCGCTTCAGGAGTTGCAGGAAGGCGGAATAATGTATATTTCACATCTTCTCCTGATTTAGCTCCGATTATCTCTATTGCCATTGAACTGACAGAATTAGAGGGAAGTTTAACGCTGTCTTCAGTTGCAGAAAAGAAAGTGTCGACTGGTTGGCGCACTAATTTCATCACAACATCTATCGGCGCAACTTTAATGCCCTTCACATCTATCGGTTTATAGCTGGCAAACCCCATTTTAACCAGTGAGCCTGCTGTTGGATCTACGGGGTACTTGAAATCTACGTACTTTATGCCTTTGCCAATAAAGCGCGCCAGCGTTGGCGCTTCTTCGTGATGGTGATGGCAAACCAGGACCGGGCCAACAGGGTCAGGAAAATTATACTCCTCGGGACCACCGAAAGGAGGGTACACCTTCCATTTGCCGTCTTCAAACACTGGTGTGGCATCGGCATAGTCAGTAAGCGCTATTTCAGGACACCACCCTGGTGTCCATGCACTAACTACTTCTTTTGGTTTACTCAGTAATCTGCTACCAAGTCTGATTTTTATTGCATCCACACGATCCAGTTTATCGGCGGCATATCTTGCCATTACGTTGGTAATTCCTGGGC
>CAZDXE010000082.1:0-4244 GCA_964509565.1 uncultured Dehalococcoidales bacterium
ATCACGTAGAAAGTCATTACAATGACACGATTTGGGTGGGAATTTTTTTATGCCTCCAGGCGCATGCCTGTTATGGCTCGCAATATCGTTGCCACATCCCAACCTTTAGCGGCCCAGGCCGGCTTGAAAATGCTGTGGGATGGTGGCAATGCTGTGGATGCTGCCATTGCTACTGCCATAGCTTTAACGGTAGTAGAGCCTACTATGAACGGAATAGGTAGCGATGCCTTTGCTGTTGTCTGGGATGGGAATAAGCTACATGGGCTCAACGCCTCTGGCAGGTCACCTGCTGCCTGGAATTTAGAGCATTTCTCTCAGTTTAAGTCTATGCCCATATTTGGGTGGGATGCGGTAACCGTTCCGGGTGCTGTATCATGCTGGGTAGAGCTATCCAGGAGGTTTGGGCGCTTGCCGTTCGAAGATCTGTTTGAACCAGCAATAGGATATGCCCGGAATGGCTTTCTGGTTTCACCAATCACGGCTGGAGTATGGAGCCTTGCCCCCGAAATATATAAGGATTTTCCTGGGTTGGCCGCCGCATTTTTACCACATGGTAGAGCGCCTGAGACAGGAGAGAAGTTTGAATTTCAAGCTCAGGCAAAAACCCTGGAAGAGATTGCAAAAACAAAGGGTGAGGCTTTTTATCGCGGAGAGCTGGCAGATAAAATAACTGCTCATGCCAGAGCCACTGGCGGGTTGCTTACGAAAGAAGACCTGGCCAGGCATAGAGCTGATTGGATTGAAACTATATCTACTCAGTATCATGGAGTTACGCTGCATGAACTCCCTCCGAATGGGCAGGGCATAGCGGCATTGCTCATGTTAGGCATTCTTGAGTACTGGGATATTCAAAATTACCCTGTGGATTCTGCTGATAGCTTGCACCTTCAACTTGAAGCCATGAAACTAGCCTTTGCAGATGCGTGTCGACATGTCTCTGACCCATCCAGCATGGATATAGGTTGCGAAGACTTACTGAAGCCGGAGTATTTATCCCAGCGGGCGAAGCTGATTGATATGGCAAAGGCTCAGAATCCAGCCTTTATCGTTCCGGGATCTGGTGATACTGTCTATCTGAGCACAGCGGATGCTGGTGGAATGATGGTTTCTTTTATCCAATCGAATTTCCGGGGGTTTGGGTCAGGTATTGTGGTACCGGATACTGGAATCAGCCTGCAAAACCGAGGAGCTTGCTTCAACCTGGAGAAGGGTCACCCCAACCAGGTTGAGGGAGGCAAGCGGCCTTTCCATACAATTATTCCAGCGTTTGTGACCCAGGATAGTCAGCCTTTAATGAGCTTTGGCGTAATGGGAGGGAAGATGCAAGCGCAAGGCCATGCACAAATTATGGTTCGCATGTTTGATTATCATCAAAACCCGCAGACTGCCTGTGATGCTCCCAGGTGGTGTGTGTTTCCGAATATGGAAGTGGCTTTTGAACCTGGCTTTAAGCCGGAGGTGCTGGAGGATTTGAGCCAACGGGGTCACAGGATTAGAAAGGATGTGAAAAGCTCCAAATTTGGAGGAGCTCAACTGATATACAGATTGACTGATGGCTATTGTGGTGCTTCTGACCCCAGGAAGGACGGGCAGGCGGTCGGTTTTTAGAATCGGTGTGAATAACTGTTTGGCGATAGCGTGTTTGCGATACATGACATAATATTTCATAGGAACAATGTAAGCGGGCATATAAAGAAATGGAAGGTGAAACTGGAAATCGCACAGGAATATCAGGAGAGGAATACTGGTTGCCAATCATATAAAGGAGATAGCAATAATGGAGAGAACAGACAGGGAAATACTTGGCTACAGCAGGTGGCTGGTGCTGGCAGTGGCTTTTCTGGCTATGGCATTGATAAGCCCTTACGAATATGCATGGAGCTCTATCAACCCTTTTTTCTCGGAGAGGTTTGGCTGGGAGCTGAGTAGAATTGAGACCATTTTTACGCTTTTCGTGATATTTCAATCGGGGGCATCGATTCCAACGGGGGTGCTCAGGGATAAATATGGACCTCGTTTACTTACGATGATTGCTGGAGCAGTAGCTGCGATGGGTTTATATGCATTGGCAGCGGATTCCCTCAATGTCATATTGGTCACATTTGGTATTATTGGTAGCTTTGCGGTGGGAGTGATTTATAGTAATGCGGTTAACACTGCAAATAAGTGGTTTCCTGATAAGCGCGGAATGACGGCTGGCCTCATTGCTGGTGCTTTCTCATGGGGTTCGATACCCTTTATTTTCTGGATTAGAAGCAGCGCAACTGTGTCAAATTATACTCAGATTATATGGAAAATCGCCTTAATAGCGGGAATAGTCATTGTTGCCGCGGGGTATTTCTTGAAAGACCCTCCGAAGGGTTGGTCGCCACCTGGGTGGGCACAGCGTAAGAGGAGAGTAAAAAGACCGTCCACTCACCAGTTTACTTTGAAGGAGACTTTGCATACCTGGCAATTGTGGGCATTGTTTCTATCCTTTCTCCTTATCTCCGGAGCGGGCTTGATGACAATTTCAAAGATAGTGAGATATGCTGATGATATTGGTTTTGCTGCTGTGGTGGCTACTGCGGCTGCTGGTGGCCTGGCCATTACAAATGGTCTGGGAAGGCCTGTTATGGGATGGGTATCCGACCATGTGGGGCGCGAAAAAATCATGATTCTATGTTTCACATTATCTGGAGTGCTAACGCTTGGCATCTCTTTTTCAGGAGCGATTAACTCCTCAACCGGGTTCATAGTGTGCACACTGGGAGCCCTGTTTTTCTGGGGGCCATTGTTTGCGTTGTTTCCTGCCATTTGTGGTCATTATTATGGGGAAGATTACGCTGCATCGAACTACGGAGTTCTATACCTGGCGAAGCTGGGAGGAGGAATCTACGGAGGTTACCTCTCGGCGCTCGTTATCGTGCATTATGGTTTTGGAGCATCGTTCATCGTAGGCGGAATCATGCAGATAATAGCTGGGTTGATCATAATCCTCCCTAAACATATGCCTCCGGTTTGGAAGCAAGAGCAGGAAGCGCCGCGTTCCCAGGTGTAATAAGGCGTTTTTGGGGTGTGCTAGTTAGACAATCATTCTCACTGGAAAGACCAGGGCATGCTGGTTGAACTCACCAGAAACTGGGTTCAGTGTTCAACTACTAAATTGCCTTCCTTTATTATATATTTGACGGTCTCTCTGTTTAATAGAACATCTATATTGCTGGTTGGGTCCTTCGAAACAACGAGTAAATCAGCTAATTTCCCCTTTTCTATAGTGCCCACTTTACTATCGATGCCACAAGCTTCAGCTCCGAATTTGGTAGCTGAAGTAATTGCCTCTAATGGAGTCATTTCTAAAATATCCACAAGAAACTTTATTTCAGCAATGTTTTGTTTTCCATACGGAGTGATAGGTTCCCCCCATACGTCAGAGCCCAGCAAAATCTTCACACCATTTTTCATCGCCCTTTTCCAACCATTTACGAGATATTTTGGTATCTCCTTTTCTGCTGCTGGTCCAGTAAAATGCTCAGCAATCGTTGGAGTGATAAAGATGTTTTTCTCGGCCATCTTTTTGCAAAGCTCTTCGTCAAACTCATCTCCTTCTGCATATTGACAATGTTCAATCGTATTCACTCCAAGTTCTACTACTGCTCTGATAGCCCGTATATTGGTAGCATGGCACATTACTTTCAAGCCAACCATATGAGATTCATCCATGATCATTCTCATTTCTTCCATGCTGAAGTGCACATCCTCGAATCTGTCAGTTTCGCTCATATCGGCACCTGTGGACACGAATTTAATGTGGTCTACATTCTCCCCAATCAACTTGCGGATTGCTTTGCGGATTTCCTCTACCCCATCGACTGTCCCAATAGGGTCCTCACTTGCCCCTGAGCGGCAGAGGCGCAGTCCGCAGGCCATTATTCGTGGTCCAATTATCGTTCCTTCCTCTACCGCTTTTCTTAAATCAATATCAAATTTTAAGGCTCCGCCGCCACTTCTTACTGTTGTAAATCCATAATCCAGCATTTTTCTTGCTTCAGCGACTGTTCTGATAGCTTGCAAAGATTCTGATTCGGCAACCCAGTCTGAGGGATTAGCGCTTCTGAGTTTGAGGCCTGCAAAATGAGCATGGCTATCTACTAAACCAGGCATTAGATAGAATCCAGATATATCAACTTTCTGGATTTTATCCCCCAACCTCACTGACTTTCTATCGCCTACTTCTTCTATTACACCATTTCTCACAACGATAG
>CAZDXE010000083.1:0-4143 GCA_964509565.1 uncultured Dehalococcoidales bacterium
TTCCCGTGGAAGGTTCTAATTATGCAATTTGAGAGGTCGTAGTTCAGGGGCGTCGCCTCCAAGGTAAGATAGCAGAGATTACAGCATCAATAAATGGTAATAAAGCTTTAATCCTGGATTCCCTATATCAACTCGTATTGAGCTGGCCTCGTCCCTCTTTGAGTTTTGCACTTATTATATATCCAGTCCCGTTTAATACGAAATGAGAGCAGAAAGGCGGGGGTAAACCCCGCCACCACAACTGAGAACTCAGGGGGGATATACCTGCCCGCTCTTCTACTTAAGCAGTTTCCGTAATGTCCTGCCGGTGGCTTTACCTGCTGCTCGTCTTGCGATCCTTTTCCCCACTTTGCCCTTCTTAACCGCATTGGCGTCACCCAGGAGCCGGGCTAATGTGTAAAGAAACCCTCTCGTCTTGCCGATGCTCATTGTCTCGCCTCCTTTCAACTTAAGTGTATTCCTCCACAATGCCGATTGATACTCAGCAGGGGAGGGTTTCACTCCCTCACGAGCACTGGTTCACACTAACGGCAATGTAATTAGTGCAACCAAAGCCCTCAACCGGCAGGTGACAGAAATGGATTTTTGTTTAATCAAGTTTACTTCATGCTTGCACTATGCTTCATATCGGCATCTTTAACGACACTGAATATAATTAGTGCCCTACACACAACAAAAACTCATCTTGTGACATCTATTCCAAATGTGAAGGCGAAAATTTCACATTTAAGTTACGTGAATGTCCGATGTTGCCGGTAAATTCGCTTTAACAGGGCTCAATATCTCAAGCTTGCTAAAATTCTAAATTCCCTCTGCGAATCCGTTTCGGCCTTTTCCTTGAAAGGGAATGCAGCGTCATATTGCGCAAATTCGTTCTCATCAACCTCGAAAGCGGCACTCTCAGTAAATCTTCCAGACATATTTATTAACACGTCCCGCTGCAGCTCCAGCACTTGCAAGGCAACCGCAAATTTTTCATCAGCGGTCTTGATTTCGTATTTTTCGGCACATCTAAAACCGAAACGACTATAGTATCTTGGGTCTCCGTAGATACAAATGGCAGGAAATCCCATTTCCTGTGCAAGATTAATAGTATGAGTAATCAGAGCACTACCTATGCCCTGTTTTTGAAACGCTGGCAGCACGCTTACAGGTCCAAAGCTGATAACTTCTTTTTCCGCACCCTGTATGTATGTAATAATCCCGCGGCTGTAAACAATCTGACCCACAATCTGACCTTCCTTTTCGGCAACAAAGTCAAGTTCTGGAACAAAATCACTTCTGTTTCTGAGGTTATGCAAAATAAAATGTTCATTACATCCTGGAACATAAAGATTCCAAAACGCTTCGCGTATCATTTCTTCAACAGTTCTGTAATCGTTTTCCTTTTCGTTCCTAATGATTAGATTTATATTAGACATTGCCAGCAGTATAACTCTTTATCAAATTACGGTACAGAAAAACCAAATATCTATGTGCAGATTCAAATCCCACATTACTATAGGACGCGGATTTTATCCTACATTTTGATTTATGCATACAAAGGTAGACATCTCCATTTTCATGCGGGTATAACATTCTAGTAGAATGTGAAACAACCTCATCACACTTTTTAGCGTTTTGTTCAGTGGCCCTGGATGGGGGCCGATAGTTTCTTCGATCCCTCCTTTGATGGATCTGAGGCGTATGGCAGCCTTGATAGGCATCACAGTAGGCAGTAGGGTTACATATATAATAGCGGATTAAGCGAACCCAGAGTTTGTCCATAGGGCTGTTAGCTGAAATGGACAAAGCGAGGTGAGATGAAATGAAAATTGACGTTGAATATTTGCAGTTTCTGTGGCCGACGAGACATTTTTTGATAACCTGTGGAGACATCGAAAGCAAACCAAATATCATAGCGGTCAGCTTCTGCATGCCAGTATCAAAAGAACCCCCACTCATGGTTTGCGCCATAGGAAGAGGGGCTTATTCACGCAAGTTAATTGAAAGTGCTAAAGAGTTTATTGTAAATGTTCCTCCAAAAGAACTGAAGTCGAAAATATATTATTGTGGCTTCCATTCAGGATACCAAGTAGATAAATTCAAGGAAACAGGTCTAACACCAAAACCTGCGCGCAAGTTAAGAACTCCAATCATTGAGGAATGTGTGGCTCATATGGAATGCAAAGTTAAACAAGAGATAGAGACAGGAGACAAAATCCTGTTTGTAGGTGAAGTGATAGAGGCGTACGCACATGAGGCTATTGTGAAAGGGGATAGCAAGATCAAGGTCGAGTATACAATAGGCGATTTTCCACGGAAAGTATATGCTACAAGATTTAAAAGCTTGTAGTTCACTTCAGCTAACAGCTCTATTCGCAACTGTGCAAGCATTTCCTCTCTAGAATCTTCGAGCATCTGGTCAAACCACTTTTCAGCTTCTGGGGGGATATTCCAAACCGCACCCATAAAAATAAAGTTATCCTCAGCAATTGGTCTACAGATTCTTATGTCTCTTTGCTCGTTATCTGTCGCTATAAATTGAAATATTATCGGGCGCAGAGATCAGTCAGATTACGAACATGATGCTATGGTTTATGCTCATGATATTTATCATTACCGCGGGAGGCAAGCTCGGCGGGCTTGGAGTCAAACTTGTCAGAGACATAAAAGTCGAGATAAAGAGAGAAGACTAGAGGTGTGTAGGGGGGGTACACCCTCCCGCGATAGCCTGTCGCCAAACACCACGCCCCCCCTGAGGTGGGGGTAAACCCCGCCACTACATTGCCTGATTATGCATTTGTATTGTAGGGGATGGTTTTATACCCTCCCCTACATGGTAGAATGTAGTGGAGCGATAGTCGCAATGGTGGAGAAAAAGCTCTTAGGAAAGAAGTTTAGGAGGTGGGTGGTGCTATGTTGAAAAGAAATGCAGGGAGAGAGGCGAACAAGGCATTGAATTCTTACAGAAGGAGGTAACATGGAGCAGAAAGTAAGGGTATTAAACATGAAAGAGGTAAAGCAAATCCTCTCGATGTCCGATGTACTGGGGTTAGTGGAAAAGGCGTTTAAAGAGAGGGGACTGAAGCACGTGCAAATGCCTCCTAAGTCTTACTTATTTTTCCAAAAGTTTAGCGGTGATCTCAGGGTAATGCCTGCTTATCTTGAGAGGCTGGATGAGGTAGGGGTAAAGTTAGTGAGCGTATACCCCGGTAATCCATCGAAGTATGGCCTGCCAACTGTGTTAGCTACAATCGTGCTCTTTGACCCCGAGACTGGCACGCCGATAAGCCTTATGGATGGAACACGTATTACTGCTATGCGAACAGCTGCTGCCTCTGGAGTAGCCGTCAAATATCTAGCCAGAAAAGATGCCAGAGTGCTTGGCATAATAGGATCTGGATACCAATCCACATTCCAGTTAGATGCACTAAATAAGGTAATGAAAATTGAGTCGGTTAAAATATTCGATGTGATTGAGAAAGAAGCTGAGAATCTCGCAGTGATAGCAAGGGAAAAGTTTGGCTTGAATGCCAGGATGGTAGCCACTGCTGAGGACGCTGTAAGAGGCTCAGATGTTCTGGTCACTGTCACTCCCACTAGAACGCCTGTAGTTAAGAGTGAGTGGGTTACAGAGGGGATGCATATCAATACCATAGGTGCTGATGCCCCTGGGAAGGAGGAACTTGAAGCAGGGATACTTAAGCGTGCCAAGATTGTGATAGATGATTGGGAACAAGCCAGTCATAGCGGCGAGATAAATGTGCCACTTAGCAAGGGAATGATAACAAAGGCGAGTATTTATGCTGAGATAGGAGAGATAGTGGCTGGTGCTAAGCCGGGAAGGATTTCAGCTGATGAAATCACTATATTTGACACGACAGGCTTAGCTATCCAGGATATTATAACAGCGTGGCGTGTCTATGAGATAGCAGAGAAGGAGGGTATAGGCCGAGAGTTGGAGCCTTTGTATTGTGAGTGCTAAGCCCGGGATTACGGGAGGGTTTTATACCCTCCCGCGATAGCCCAGCGCCAGGGCACCATGCCACCCCGAGGCGGGGATAAACCCCGCCACTACTTTGCCTGGCTATGCAGTTGTATTGTAGGGGAGGGTTTTACACCCTCCCGAGCACTGGTTCACAATAACGGCAACGTAATCGA
>CAZDXE010000084.1:0-3836 GCA_964509565.1 uncultured Dehalococcoidales bacterium
TCACTTTTGTAAACTGCCTCACGGTTTTTAATCTACATTATTAGCATGAAGAAGATTCCAGATGGGAAAAACATTGTGAGTTTATAGTAGCCTATAAAGCGGAAAACTTTAATTTTTCTTTAGCAACTCTACTTCAGCTCTATTTAAAATCTCAGATATTTCCTTTTCAACATGTTCAGGAATAGGCACAGGCTTATGTGTAGCCAGAATTTCCTTTACTTTCTCGTTAGCCACCTTGTCCATTGATTTGGAGCCCATCTTTACCCAGGTTTCAAAATCTCTTCTGTCACTAATCTTTGGTATCCACGTTTCTGCCCTGTAATGTTCCAGGGTATGCTTTTGCCCCAGAAAGTGGCCGCCAGGGCCAACCTTATGAATAACATCCACCGCCAGAGTATCATCATTTACCGCAAACCCACGAGCCATTCTGAAAATCGCCTCTACAATTTCGTTATCTATGACCAGGAGTTCTGGTGACATAGCATTTGCCGAATTTAATCCACCTAAGCCAGTGATGAGATCTGCGCCTGTCAGTATAGATGTCGTAAGAGTCATAGCCCGTTCAAAACCAGCCTGGACATCTGGAAGTTTGGAATCAGAACATCCACCACATATCAGAGACGGAAGATTGTAGTAACGAGCCAATTGCGCAGAAGCCATTTGTATAATGCCATATTCGGGTGCACCTTCTGCAGCACCCCCTGTTCTAAAATCTATGCCCCCGGCTGCAGTTGAATACACTACAGGGGCTCCAGAACTCGCAAATTCAGAGATAACCAGGCTTGCCAGATTTTCAGCATTGCTAACGACTAAAGTCCCTGCTACAGTAGCCGGCCCTGTTTCACCCATTAAAGGCATGGGTAGAGGAGCGACAGGAATGCCAGCCCTGGCAAACTCTATAACAGCTTCTACAGATCCCTCCTCAAATGCAAGCGGGGCAATAGTGCATTGGACCGCTGAAATAATGGGCCTTTTTCTGAGTTCTTCCTTACCACCAACAATGGCAGCCGCAATCTCAATTTGGTAGCGAGCTTCCCTCGCATTCAGTGCTTCCCCTTGAAAATGTTTCCCTGTGTTACTCAGGCAAGTAATCGTTTCCACTATTTTTTGCATGGGTGCTGGTACATCGTTGGGGCACACCGAAGCCCAAACCACATGAATATTATTAAGATAATCCGCTATCTTCGTCCAGCACACAAGGTCTTCTCTCACTGACATTCTACGTTCACCAGTTTCAAAATCTCTTATGAAAGGCGCATATCCATCCGTTGTAAAATGTGGCCCGCTACCATCCAACATAAAATCATTCTCCGGGTCCCTGGCGCAATATTTTATGGTTTTTGGAGCTCTTTTTAATGCCTCCTCAACCAAATCCCGAGGAATGGCTGCATGTTTTTCGCTGTAATCAACTCTCGCTCCAGCTTCTTTCAGGATATCAAGCGCTTCACTACTCATAACTTTAACACCCGTGCTCTCCAAAACCTCCAGTGAAGCATTATTAATAGCTTCTATCTCATCTTGCGACAAAAAACTTATCTTAGGTTTACTCATTTTCTATAATCTCCTTTTCAATCCTACATCCTGTGTAACGCCTACCACTATATTTCCTTTCCTTTTCCAGAAGTCCTTTCCATTATCGTGTCAAACATTGTATCAGAATCAATTTTTACTCCTAGTTCTTTTTCAAGAATTCTGTCTCTGCCCTCTTCAAAATCCTGGATATTTCCTTCTCAATACCTCCAGAGATAGGCTCAAGTTTATGCGTTGCCAGAATCTCTTTCACCTTTTCCTTAGCCACATCATATATTGACTTAGAGCCTTTCTTTTTCCAAGTCTCAAAGGCATCTATATTACCGAGTTGGGGGCGCCCAAGCTCTCTAAAATGTTTCAGGGTATGCTTTTCAGCTAGAAAGTGGCCTCCGGGGCCAACCTTATGAATAACATCCAGTGCTAAGCTATCATCATTTATCTCAAAGCCACGAGTAAATCTCAAAGATTCGCCTACAATTTCATTATCAATGACTAATTTCTCTGGAGATACGCAGAGGCCAAGCTCCAAATCCCCCAAACCGCAGATAATGTCCGCACCAGACGGCAGATTCTGGTTAATGCCCATAGCCATTTCATATCCAGCCTGCGCATCCACCATCTTAGATATAGAGCCACAACCACATATTTCGCACGGCAACCCATAATAATGAGCAATCTGAGTGCTAGCGAGATAAAGAAGGCTGCTTCCCGAAGATTCAATTGCTGCTCCTGATGAAGGATCTGCGATACTAGCACAAGTCGAATACACCACCGGTGCCCCAGGTTTAGTAAATTCAGAGATGACCAATCCTGCCAGATTTTCGGCGTTGATGATAACTAATGTCCCCGCTAGAGTGGCAGGACATGTTTCCATAGTCAAAGGCATATCCATATAAACAACGGGGATACCAGCTCGCGCAAACTCCATACTTGCTTCTATTGTCCCCTGGTCAAATATAAGCGGGCTGGCAGGACATTGAACTGCTGAGATAATAGGATTTTCCCTGAGTTTATCTCTGCCACCAGCAATGGCTGACGCAATTTCTATCATGTACTGAGCTTCCATGGCATTATGCGCTTCATATTCAACATGTTTTTCTGTATTGTTTAAAGTAGTAACAAGTTGAGTTAAAGATTGCATCTTTGGTGATACGTCACCAGCAGCCAACGTTACCCAGACAAAATGAATATTATCCAGATAATCTGACAGTCTCGTCCAACGAGCGAGATCTTCATTTGTTGAAGTCCTACGTTCGCCAGTCTCCCAATCTCTGATAAAAGGTATATCGATTCCATCTGTTATGAAGTGTGTTTCTTTTTTATCAAGCAGAACATCGTATTTTGGGTTTCTGGCACAGAGTTTTACAGTTTTGGGGGCTCGCCTCAATGCCTCTTCAACCAAGTTCCCAGGGATTAATGCTTTACTTTTCTCATAATCAACTTTCGCCCCCACTTCCTCCAGAATAGCAAGGGCTTTTTTGCCCCCAACCTTAATGCCGGTGTTCTCCAGAACCTCTAACGTAGCATCATGTATATTTCGTATCTCACCTTCCGACAATAAAGTTATCTTAGGTTTACTCATTTTCTTTCAATTCTCCTTCAGCATTTTTCACAATTGAACGTAAAGAAGAAAGCGTCTCCGCAGGCAACGGCTCCGGCTTGTGATTCTTAAGAATCGATAAAAGCTCTTCATGCGCCCTTTCAACCATGTCCTTGCTTCCACTACTCTCCCATGACTCCCTCATCTTCCTGTCAATTAATTTAGAGTGGGATTGCTCTTTCATGTGTTTCAATGTGTGCTCCGCACTTAAGAAGTTACCACCAGGCCCTACCTGCTTGATAGCTTCTAAAGCTATGGTCTCGTCATTGACCTCAATCCCCTTTATCGCTACTCTAACCATTCTGGCTATTTCGTTATCTATCACCAGTTGGGTTAGATCAAATGTAATCCCAAGCTCAAGCATTCCCATACCATAAATCAAATTAGCCCCTGCTAACGCCGGTAAAAGAGCCGTAAGGCTCTTTTCATGGCCTGCCTGAACATCAGGAACTTTGCTGTCTGCCTACCCACCTGCAACCAGGCTGCACAAACGATAATACTGAGCTAGCTTTACTACAGCAGCACTGATTACAGCAAGCTCGGGAGAGCCTACCGGGGTAGTCGCAGTTTTTAAATCCATGCAAGTGGTTGAGCTGCCATAAATTATTGGAGCACCTTTACAGGTTAACTGGGATAAGACAATTTCACTCAATATTTCAGCGTTGTGGACAACTAACGCCCCTGCTAAAGTAACAGGAGATGTGCC
>CAZDXE010000085.1:0-3663 GCA_964509565.1 uncultured Dehalococcoidales bacterium
ATAGTGATTTATCATTTGATGAAAAAATAGAAGAATTTAACGCAATAGGATATTCAAGAACTTATGATTTGATAGGCGGGTCATATTACTTACAATTTCATGATTCTATTATTATTTATCCGTCATCTTATAGAAAAGATAGGAAACATACTTTTTACAAGCCAATTAATTTCAGATTACCATATGTTACAGAGTGCTTGAGCAGGTCGCCGATTACAGGGTGGGATTCAGTAGTATTAGATCCAGTTATCAGCACGACATCCGATTTCTCAAACTCACGAATTGAATTAGTCATTGCACCACTACCAAAAGCCCAGGCAAGGCCTGCTACAGTAGATGCATGGCAGAGGCGAGCACAGTGGTCCACATTGTTCGTGCCGAAACAGGAGCGGACAAATTTCTGAAACAGGTAATTCTCCTCATTAGTGCATTTTGCTGATGAGAATCCAGCTAATGCATCGCTGCCGTAATTATTTTTCAGTTCCCCAAATTTACTGGCAACCAAATCCAGGGCTTCGTCCCAAGTTGCCTGCTCGAATTTGCCATTTCGCTTAATCAAGGGAGTGGTAAGGCGGTCGGGGTGGTTAACATAGTCGAGTCCGAAGCGCCCTTTAACGCAGGCATGTCCCTCATTATCAGGCCCGTCTTCAACTGCATAAACCTTTATGGGCTTGTTATCCTTAATATTTAATTCTAGCTGACAGCCGACTCCACAATAAGGACATGTGGTCTGAATTTTCTGTAATTCCCAGTTCCTTCCCTGGAAGCGCGATGATTTCTCGGTTAGCGCTCCAGTGGGGCAAACCTGGAGGCAGGCTCCGCACGAGGCACAATCAGTCTGTGCCAATGGTTCATTTGCTGCAGCGCCCACGACTACCGCAGGGCCACGGTTCGTGAACTCCAGAATGTTCCGTCCTGCAATTTCTGCACAGGCACGGACGCAACGTCCACAAAGAATGCACTTGTTGGGGTCTCTCCTGATTACCTCGCTGGAGTCGTCTATTGGCTTAGGTTCCTTATTCATTGGAAAACGTACTTCATCAATGCCAAACTGGTAAATTAAATCCTGTAGCTCACAATGTCCGTTGCTTTCGCAGGTCAGGCAATTGTGTTCATGCTCTGATAGAATCATTTCCAAATTCAATCGGCGCAAGCCGTTGAGTTCCTCGTCTTCAGTTATGACTTCCATCCCATCAGCCACCACTGTGCAACATGATGGTACAAGGCCTCGCATCCCCTTAACCTTAACCAGGCAAAGCCTGCAGGCTCCGACGGTGCTTAGCCCCTTCTTATAGCACAGGTGTGGGATTTTAAACCCGTTTTCCTCACAAACATCTAGCAGATTAGCCCCTTCTCCAACTTCACAAATTTTTTCATTAATGAGTATCTTCGCCATTTTAATATTGCTCCTTTAGCTTAATTCAGCATCGCATCTGAGACATCTTTCTGCTTCTTCCATTGCCTCTTCCTTTGAGTAGTTAGACGTGGTTTCCTGGAAGTTTGCAGTTCTTATTCCCACATCACTTTCTTTAATCTTCACTCGTGGTTTTTCTTGTGGATCTTCATCAGATGCAAATGGAATTTGATATCTCTCATAGTCCTCTCTCTCTGGTATGGAACTTAAAGCTTCTCCTCTCAAGTATCTTTTGATTGAGGATACGGCTCGCTGCCCCGCGGCAACTGCGTCTATAACTGTAAGGGGTCCTGAGACTGCGTCTCCGCCAGCGAATACACCTTCCATATTAGTTGCCAGAGTCCTTTGGTTTACTACTATAGTTCTATTTTTGGCTAGTTTTACCTTGCCATCATCCAGAAAATCACTTTCTGGGAATTGGCCAATTGATTCTATAACGGCATCAGTATCAATTACATAGTCAGAGCCTTCGATTTTATAGGGTTTTTTCCTCCCGCTTCTATCAAATTCTCTGAGTTCCATCCTGGCACATTTCACCTTGCTGACTTTGCCGTCTCCCATGATTTCAATCGGAATGCTGAGGCAATCTATTTTAATACCCTCTTGTTCAGCGGCTTCAATATCTTCCTCTATCGCGGGCATATCTTTCCTTTCTCTCCTGTACACTATCCGCACATCCGCTCCCATTCTTTTTGCTACCCGTGCGCAATCCATTGCACTATTCCCCCCTCCGATCACAATAATGCTGTTTCCAAGCTCTATTTGTTTGCCTAAGTTTGCGTTGCGTAGAAATTCCACTCCCCAGTAAACGCCCTTCAAGTTTTCCCCTGGAATATCCATTCTTCTCTCACTGTGAGCTCCGATAGCCAGGAATACTGCCTTAAATCCTTTACTAAGCAAATCCTCGATAGCTTCGATGCGGGTATTTAGCTTAATTTCAACCCCCATTTTCTTTATCCGCTCTATTTCATAATTAAGGATACTATTTGGCAATCTGTATTCTGGAATGCCCACGGCGAGCATCCCCCCAGCAACTGGCAACGCCTCAAAAATAGTAACCTTGTAGCCATCTATTGCCAGGTCGTAAGCGGCCGAGAGCCCCGCAGGGCCAGAACCTACAATGGCAATTTTTTCATTTCTCATCTGCTTTGGCTGAGGGCTATATTCAAAATGATTCTCGTAAGCGTAATCAGCCACAAACCGCTTTATATGCCTGATTGCTATTGGCTCGTCCAGGTTTCCCCTCTCGCATTTAGATTCGCAGGGGTGATTACATACTCTTCCTAATACAAGAGGAAGGGCATTTGTCTGTCTGATTATTTTGTAGGCTTCTTCAAACTTGCCTTCTTTTACCAATGCCAGGTAGGTAGGTGCATCTTGATTTACGGGGCAAGCATTCTGACATTTAGTTCTAAATAAGGCAGCGCAAATGCCGGCAGGACATACTTTGTCAATTACATGCGCCTCGTATTCATTTCTGAAATGGCGAATAGTGCTTAAAGTGGGGTTGGCAGCAGTTTGCCCTAATGCGCACAGTGCTGTTTTTTCGATACCTTTTGCCAGATTTTCCAAGGCTTCCAGGTCTTCTATGTTTCCTTTACCTTCTGTTATCTTTGTTAGAATATCTATCATCAATGGAAGCCCTCTGCGGCAGGGCAGGCACTTTCCGCAAGATTCATCTTTATCAAATTCCAGAAAGAACCTCGCTGTGTCCACCATACAAGAATCCTCATCTAAGACAACCATGCCGCCAGAACCCATCATAGAGCCGATTTCTTTAAGAGATTCGTAGTCGATAGGCATGTTCAGGTATTCGGCAGGAACGCAGCCACCTGAAGGGCCGCCTAACTGAACTGCCTTGAATTTCTTCCCATTGAGAATTCCTCCACCAATATCAAAAACTACTTCACCAAGGCTGATTCCCATTGGAACTTCAATTAAGCCGGTGTTATTTATCTTGCCAGTCAGGGAAAATACCTTTGTGCCTTTAGTGCCTTCTGTTCCAACTGAACTCCACCAGGATGCACCATTGCGAATGATAAGAGGTATATTGGATAAGGTCCCAACATTGTTTATCACGGTAGGCTTTCCAAACAAGCCTTCGTTTGCCGGGAAAGGAGGTCTTGGTCTGGGGTTCCCCCTTTTTTGTTCTAACGATGCTAATAGAGCAGTCTCTTCCCCACATACAAACGCTCCAGAGCCAAGGAAAAGCTCGATATCAAAATTGAAATCAGTGCTAAAGATATTTT
>CAZDXE010000086.1:0-3612 GCA_964509565.1 uncultured Dehalococcoidales bacterium
GTAGTGGCGGGGTTTATCCCCGCCATGGGGTGCTGTGGTGGCTGGCAGCCATGATTATCCGCCCATCAACTATGGTCACCATTACTTTACCCTTAAGCTTATAACCATCGAGAGGGGTATTCTTACCTTTAGAGACAAATTGTTCGCTATCCACCACCCACTCTCGCACAGGGTCGAATATGGTGATATTAGCCGGAGAGCCTGTCTTCAATGTACCCAATTCATCATCCCTACCAATAATCTTTGCTGGTTCACAGGTTAACTTGGAAATCAGAGTGGTTAAAGCAATTTCCCCTTTATGCACCAGGCCCATGAGACATCCAAGAGCAGTTTCAAAGCCGCTAATGCCGAAGGCAGCCAGTTCTATGGGGCAGTTTTTCTCTGCGGCGGTATGAGGAGCATGGTCGGTAGCAATAGCATCGATTACCCCGTCTTTAAGCCCCTTGAGCAAGCATCTTATATCATCTTCAGTGCATAACGGAGGCTTCACCTTAGCATTGGCACAGGTCATTTCTTCAGTTAATGTGAGATGATGTGGCGTGACCTCAGCGGTAACTGAAACTCCTCTTTCCCTGGCACGGCGAATAAGCTCCACAGAGCCACAGGTGCTTACATGGGCAATATGAATTCTAGCCCCGGTTAGCTTTGCCAGGGCCAGGTCACGTGCTACTATTATTTCCTCGCTGGCTGCTGGAATTCCCTTCAATTTCAGCTTGGCAGATACCTTACCTTCATTTATAACTCCTCCCCTGCTAAGCTCCTTATCTTCGCAGTGCTCAATGATTGGCAATCCAAGCTCACGGCTACGCTCCATGGCACAGCGCATAACCTGCGAATTGAGCACAGAGTCGCCATCATCGCTAAAGCCAACCACTCCCGCATCGGCCAGTTCAGCCATGGGTGAAACTTCCTTTCCTTTCCTTCCCCTGGTTATACAGCCTATGGGAAGAACATGAACAAAAGCGTCGCTGCTGGCTTTTGCCTTCACCCACTCCACAGTATCCCCTGTATCCAGTGGCGGATTCGTGTTTGGCATGCAGCATACAGTGGTGAAGCCACCCACAGCAGCCGCTTCCGTTCCTGTGGCAATAGTTTCCTTGTCTTCAAAGCCCGGCTCCCGTAGATGACAATGCAGGTCTATAAATCCCGGGCAAACAAGAAGCCCCGTGGCATCGATGCTCTTTGCCTGGCTCAACACGTCCGAGGGTAAAGAATTCAGGACAATAGTATGGCCCGCCTGCACAATTTTGCCCTCGGCAACAAGCAAGTCACCAATCCCATCCATGCCACGGCTGGGGTCGATTACACGACCACCGTGGATAAATAAAATGGCAGCTTTGCTGTTTCGCCCCATTCGCAATAAGCCTTTGTCCTTCATCTCATTCCCAATAAATCCCGGCGCTATGCCGTGATTTAAATGTCAGCATTCAGGAGACAGTATCTCCAGTGACAAAACTGCTGGGTTTGAATCCTCGTGACTGAGCTTCCTCCTCAGAATCGAAAATAACCAGTTTTTCTGGATGGATTCTTTGAATCCAGCTACTGGTAGTACTATGATATTTCTTGGTCTCCGTTTTCCCTTCATGCCAATCTGCGCTGGCAATATATTCCGGATAAAGCTCATGTTCGCAAAAGAAACAATTCAATGTCAAAGGTTTAAGGTTCACTATTCTGAACGCAGGCTTTATATACCCGATTTCGCTCTCCTGGTTTGTTATACACCTTGGATTGCTGCATTTGAGACCAGAATCTCTCCTGTAAACAGGATAATCCTCCTGACGAACAGACGAATAATCATCCACATCGGGAACTGTCATCTCCTTAGCTCCCAACAACAGCGCCAGCAATGCCATTCTGACAGGCACTCCACGAGCAGCTTGCTTGAAGTACATGCTCCTGGAGTCTCCATCCACTTCGTAAGCCAGTTCATCAATGCGAGGCAAGGGATGCATAACAATAGTTTTCTTAAATTTCTTCTCTCTGAGAAGATCTTTATCCACTACAACATGGCCATTCTTTGCTACCTGCCCTTCTGTTTTCATCTGTCTTTCCTTCTGAACCCTGGTAACATAAAGAGCGTCGACATCCTTTTCCAGTTCCACTTGCATGCTGACGTCAGGTATCATAGCCAGCTGGTGCGGACTGCTTGGCGTCACATACACAGCATCTATGGGAAATAAGCCTTTCTCGCTAACAGTGCCCAGCGCTTCATATCTTCTCAGTGTACCCTTATATCTGGTAGTTAATTTCCTCAGCACATATTCAGGCATCTCCAGCCCTGGATAGGGATGAAAAAGAATAGTGGCGCCAAACCTGGCCAGTGCGTAGCTCAACGAATGTATGGTTCGCCCATATTTCAAATCCCCCGACAATGCAATCCTTAATCCTTTAATTGTTTGTCTCTCTTTTTTAATAGTATAGAGGTCACACAAAGTCTGAGTGGGATGCTCATGGCCGCCGTCGCCAGCATTTATCACCGGCACGCCGGCATACTCAGCCACCACCCCGGCTGCCCCTTCCCAGGGATGCCTGATAACGATTACATCAGCATAACTTCCCGCTACTCTCGCCATATCAGCCACACTTTCACCCTTGGCCAGGGACGTAGCGCCTATATCAACTGCACTTATTACACGCCCGCCCAACCTGTTCATGGCAGCCTCGAAGGACAACCGCGTCCTGGTACTGGGTTCAAAGAACAGGCTCGCCATGATTTTTCCCTGGCATAGAGCAGCCTGCTGGCCCATCGAATCCGACATCTCATCTGCCAGGGAAAACAGCCCCTCGATTTCCCCGTTAGACAGGTCATCGATGGTTACCATACTTCTACCTGCCATGTTCATTAATAGTTCCCTCCTTTTGATTCATTTTTGCGAAACTGGTATTCGGGTCCCTCTTCTCTGGTGAATTCACAATTAACACCTTGTCCATGCCATCGCTTTCCTGCAAGCGAACTTTTATCTGCTCTCTCCTGGAGCTTGGTATGTTCTTACCCACATAATCAGCTCGAATGGGCAGCTCCCTGTGGCCACGGTCAACAAGCACGGCTAGCTGGATAGCTTTGGGCCGCCCCAGGTCTATAAGGGCATCCATAGCCGCGCGGATACTTCGCCCCGTATACAGCACGTCATCAACCAGTATTACACGCTTATCGGCAATGTCGGTGGGAATATCGGTGTTTTGTATTTGCGTTCCAGGCTCCACAGAGGAAACATCGTCGCGATACAGAGCAAAATCCAGGGCGCCAACGGGGATAGAAACCGGTTCTAAATCCTGAATAATAGCAGCCAACCTGTGGGCTAAAGGCACCCCCCGTGTTCGCATTCCCACCAGCACAATATCGTCGGCACCCTTGTTTCTTTCCAGTATTTCATGGGCGATACGCGCCAGCGCCCTGCCCACATCAGCGGAGGTCATGAGGATTTTTTCAGGCATAAAAAAACCTCCCGCCGTTACACTGGCAAGAGGTTCCAAACGAATCTTCTATTCTTAATATACTATGCCGTAGCATCTCTTCCCCTTACCAGCCTCGCTGAGCTGACTTAAAGGTTTTATTAATTCTAGCACCGCCTCAGCATTGATGCAAATTCGCTTTGCACTAACAACAACCAT
>CAZDXE010000087.1:0-3526 GCA_964509565.1 uncultured Dehalococcoidales bacterium
AGAGCAGAGTCCCTTGTAAAAAGTTCTGCCACAATCTAGCGAATTGCATAGGGGGCATACGAGTAAGACAAGGGGATTTCTCTACTGGCTGAACCGACTCTTGGGTGACGTTAGACTAATAAGGCAGCCTAACTCCGCTCTCTGGCCTTAAGATCAACTACATTATCTAGTCCATTTCCGCACGAAAGTCACCAGCAGTAATGCCATCATGAATACTCCAACGAAGGACTCAGCAGCACCCACTGTCTGCATCCAGCTTTCTGGTGAGATATTAACCCAGCTTCCGTAACCCAACGCTGTGAAAGAGACGACACTAAAGTAGAAAGAACTTAGGAAATTCAATCCGCCGAACAGACTATACATCAGTGTAGAGCCGAATATGATTAACGCCATCCAATAGAACACTCTTTTCCACTCTTCTCCATAGCCAAATAACAAACGAGTTACTTCAGTTGCTAGACGATGACGCCAATTCTTAGAGCGCCACTTTAGCTGTTTGCGATTCGCTTCCCGCTCACGATAATAGAACTTGGCTGCAATATCATAAAGTCCCGTATTTCTATACCACATTTTGAGATGTCTATAGCGATTTTCTGCAAAATGCAATTCATCTGCTTCTGCCTCTTCACCAATAATATAATTACCCCAATCAGCTTGCTCCAGATTAGATTCTGTAATTTCTGCGCCACGAATAAAAGCTCCTTCAAATCTTGTTCCATAGAAAAAGCAACCTGTGAAGTCAGTCCTAAATAGGTTCGCCCCTCTAAAATCGGTTTCATCCAATGCAGCAGGTAACTCGTGCATTATCCCACCTTGAAACTCGCCTTGAAATTGAGCAGCAGTTAGGTTTGCTTTTCTGAACTCAGCGTTGCGTAACTTTGCTAATCTAAAAACTGTACCTTGAAGTGAAGTAATCTTTGTACCAAGAGGATTAAAAGTAGCATATTCTAGACTTGCGTTACGAAAGTTAGCTCTGTCCAGAGTTGAGCCGTTTAAATTAGCGCGGAATAGCCGAGCATTTTGAAGATTAATTCCTGAAAGGTCTAATCCCGACAGGTCAACTCTATCCTCAAATCTTTTGTTCCCTGACAGGTCAAGCCCGTTGGCAGTCCCACTATTCTCTTCTATCATCCTCAGTATATCATCACGGGTAAGAGGTGTTTCCCTATCTTCTGTCATAGATCTAGCCACTTCCTAATCAGTTAGAGTATTATAGCTTCTACGCCATGCCTTCAGCAATTGTACCGCTTTTTAAGTTAGGGTTACCGGGATCTAGTCTCAGGAGCAGATGGTCGATAGGGCAGCCTAACTCCGCTCTCTAGTCTTAGAAATCATAATCCTTCGCCGAATGTTTCAGGGAATAATACATCATCTATGTCATGAGGCCATCCTCCATAAGAGATGTTGTTAATTGGTTTCACCATCTCAGCCCACCCTATACTCAAATCTGGATTCTTTACACCGATAGTTATTGCTATATCTGTGGAATATCTCGGTGACCCAAATATCCTGCTTGTGAATGATGACATCGCTGCACTTGCTTGTTTCAATACGCGGTACCCTGGATAAAGTGGGCCCCTGTTTTTGTCCCACGATGCAGCCAAAACTACAAGTATGAAGAATTTCGCTAAAGCAAATTGATAACGTTCACTGGAATCAAAATGCGAGCTCAAATGTTGATTGTTATCCCATAATCCATCCATATACTTCATAGCAATATCAGCACGACCTAGAAAAGCCTCAGGGAAGAATAGGTTACGACGCTTAGTGAGAGGCCAATTACTAAATCTACCGGCTGCTTCCTCGACCTCTATAGCTTCTCTGAGGATATAACTCACCATATCGAATTCATCGTCGTTAAGTGCTTTTGCCCCACATAGACAAAGCATCCTCCATGCCATCAACGATGGAGCACCATGAGCGAATCTTACTGCTCCCCGACCTTTAAATCTTTTACTAGCTGATATCAAATCCCCTGATAGCTTCAGAATGATTCTTACACCTGGTTTCCAGCCTTCTTGAATACACGCAAGTCCGAAATCTTCTATATTCTTGATAATGGGTTCCACCTCTGATATATATTCTTTAGCTCTTTCTAATATCTTATCCTGGGGAACAGCAGCACGGTCATCTCGTTCATCAAGTGATTCTACAATTTGATTTAGCGAAGTTATCAACTCAGCCCTTGTTAATCTCATTATCTCTTTTACTGCTTGTGGGCCTCGTCGTTGTGCCAAATCATGCACAAATCTCTGTATATCAATTCCTTCAGCCGCTTTTCCTACAAGGGACTGTGCAACCGCTATCTCACTTGGGGCTATAGTTTCTAGCACTGGGTCGGCTTCGACAGTATGATGCACCTGCAAAAAATCGCTTACTGGATTATCTGGACGTTCTGGATTAGTGTCTATCTCTGTTAATAGGTGCTTCATTATTTCACGGAAGGTTCTTATACCTTCTGGTGTTTTCCAATCATAGACATGATATGCATATGCCTGTAAATCGAACGGGATATCTTCGCCTTTTTGCGCTATGAGTATGGAACGGTCTTTTAGTGTGTGTCTTACACCAAGTTCATAGAAGACATTGGCATTTCTATCTGTTAGGTCAGCTAAAACAACATGCGAATCACTAATGTCCTGTAGTATTACTCCAACTACATTACCTCTAGTAGCCACTGAACGCGTGCATTCATAGTCTAAACCAGTACCCTCTATCGATGGCTTTATTATTTCTTCAAATATCCTAGTCCATTGCTCTTTATTACAGGAAGCCGTACTTGAAAACGGCATTATTACAAAACATTTTCTAGGCATATCAAAATCTGCTAACCAGCCCCAGCGCTGCTATTATACCACGCCAATAGTCTTACACATCGCTTTTTCTAAGCCCTGTTAGCGATATAGGGTAATTACCCCAGCAGCACATGAAGATGCTACCACGACGATAAGAAAGCTAATCACTTAACTGCCAGTTCTCAGGCACAAATAACCAAGGAGAGGAGAATGGCCGTGGATCCACTCTCCTCCCTTTAGCTTGTTATGCCCTCACCGCTATGGGTATTCAGTAAGGAGAACCAGTAGTTCATTCGTATCTGGCTGCTGCCACTAAGGTAGCTCAGGGCTACCCAATCTTGTGTAAGATTGACAGCCAAATGTCCTGGGTATACTATCGGCGACAAAGTAATGGAGGCCGGGATGCCTCATGACGAGTCGATATGGGGAATGTCGGTTGTAATATTAGAGATATAGATCCGAGCTAAAAAGTAACCTTTTCCCAGCATATAGCATAAATGAAAATTGTAACCGATAGTGGAACCGATCTCGGCTTGTCTCCTGAGCGATTGGCTGAGTTGAATATTAGCGTTGTTCCCCTCACGGTAACCCTGGAAGGGAAAACTTACCGCGAAGGTGTAGACATCGTACCGGATGAATTCTATCGCTTACTGGAAACAGCTCAAGGCTTTCCTAACACCTCCCAACCATCGGTCGGTAGCTTTTCCGAAGTTTATAAGCGCATTGCGGCT
>CAZDXE010000088.1:0-3518 GCA_964509565.1 uncultured Dehalococcoidales bacterium
ATTAGCAAAGCTAAAATCATAAGAATCAAACATGTGAAGAAAAGTTTCCTCAATGTCGCAACTATCTTTATCAATCTGAGCAATCCGGGAATAGCATTAGGGAAATAGACAATTTCTTCTACATCGTGCCTTATCTTCTTCCACACACTTGTAGAATTTATCCTTTCAAAGGAATTCTCCATGCCTTCAGTTCTGATTCGCCTGAAAGCACGTATGCTATCAAGCTGCAAAACTAGATAGCGCAAATCTGCCAGCTTATCTATTTCTCTTTTTCCGCTGAACCCTGGGATGGAGAACTTATAACGTCCCATTCATCTACTTCACTATACCATTTTTTTTTCGTTCCAAGCAAAGCCCTGGACTTCCATTTCATACCTTTTGGCTCTTCTTCCAGGTAACTAAGAAGTTCGTTTATCCTTTCCTGCACAATTCTTGTATCTTCCTCACCTAAAGCAACGTAATTACTAAGAGAATTTGTGATCTTTCGAAGGTTTGTCGTTGCAGTGTAATAAAACCCCCAATCAGATAATAACCTTGCTCCAATCGAGGCTCGATTTATTCTTTCTTTATCATCTTTGCCAATCTCGTGAGCTCTCACCAATACTATAGCATCCTTGATATCCTTCTCGTTCATTCTTACCATCTGTATTTTTTGCAGTAACAGCTCTGCTAGTGGAACAGTGGGGGAATCGACTTCCAGTCGCTTCTTGTAATCGATTGTGTGGTTCATCTGCAGTTTATCATAGAAAATCTCTACCATGGGGATTTTTTCTCCATAATATATCTGCCTATTCTTGCCATAGTAGTAAAGCATCCTCTGGTTGATCATAAATCCGCGATTTTTGAAAAAACCAAGCAACTGACCACGAAATTTGCCATAGCTAACGAAATCTATGTCTGTAAATACCTTCTTGCCTAATCTTCCGAGCTTCTCCCACAGTTGTTTGTGTTCCTGACTATGAAGATATATTGCCATTCCACCCATAATCCTCAACATAATACCTTTGTCTTCCGCCTCTTTTACGCTTGCCTTTGCTTCTTCGATAAAAGTAGAAGGTGAAGGCCATTCCTCCTCAGAAATTTCGGAAGGCAACCTGAATTTATCCATTTTGATGTCTCCTTTAACCTGATACAAACATATGATCTTTTACCTTGTTGTTCTCCAATGTAATGATGATTCCCCTTAAAATAGACTCTGTATATTCACTGCCGGGGTTCAAACATGTTGTCCTGCCTATCTTCTGAACACCCCTGGATTCATGTATATGGCCATGCAGCCCCAGAAGCGGCTGATATTTTTTGATGGCATTAAGCACAGCTGTGCTGCCAGCAGAAATTACCGCGTCAGTCGAAGGCACGAGATCCTGTGATAGTTTAGGGCACTGGTCAAGCACAGTATCATATGGTGGTACATGAAAGTTGAAGATGGCATTCTCCATATCTTCAACCTGGCTAACTAATTGTTCAATCTTTTTCTCCAGCTCCTCCTCTGTACACTCACGCGGGGTATCCCACGGCGTGGGGTTAGCCCAGGAAAGAGTTATCATTTCGTGGCCCTTAACATCAACTTTTTTATCCCCTGCATTAATTATGTATGTAGAGCTATCCAGGATAGCGTCCATCTCAGGAATATCATCGTTGCCTGCAGACATAAACATTTGTATACCGCTTCCCTTTAACCTTTCCTCAGCGAGCTTAACCCAACTGTCTAATCTTTCCAGCACAGACTTCCTAAATATTTCATCCACTTTACCTGCGCTCAAAGAAATCTTAGTAGCCCGTTCATCTATCCTTCCCACAATGCTTTTACCTTCAGCTTTCAATTTTTCAAATTCTTCGGTGTCAGTATAAAAATAGTAATTACCCATGGCAGCAAGTTTCTTCTCCTGCGATTGCAATTCTTCCTTAGTTTTCAGCACCTCTCGCTGCCCTAAAAAGTCACAGACATAGCTACCATCAGCCTGCTTTACAATAGGGTTGAGCATCTTGCCAGTTAAGTCACCATCCAAAATCCCTACCTCTACCTTATAAATCTTCAAGGCATTGACAAATTTTCTGAAGCAAGTTTCTGAACCATGGATATCACAAGAATAAAGCATCCTCATTTTTTAATCCTTCCATCCTTTCAATTTAAGCTTTCCCCGAGTTGTTGTAGCTCGGGGAAAGCAACATTCATCTTAGTGTACCAAACATTTCAGGGAATCACTCAGGCGGTATTTCTTTAAATGCTAACGTAACATCAACCCCCTCTTTGGCTCCTTTCCTTTTCCAGGCGAAGTACCATCCCACACCAAGCACCCAAGCAATTATGTAAATTGGAGTCCACATAGCATACATAAAGGCTAAACCCTCAGAGGTATAAAAGGCATACACCAATATACCAACCAAAATTAGGCCTACGCCTCCAACTATCGTGGCTACAGGCACTGAGCCTATACGCCAAGATTTGTAAGGAGACGCATCCCAGATATGGCTGACTTTTTTAACGTATGGGAATATCATGCAGGAAACTGCTGTCACTCCAAATACCGAGACCAGTTGCATAACCTCCACCGAAATGCCACCAAGGACCTCGGGGTGCCAACAATAGTGGGTAAGGGCCGCCTGTGATGCTATCAACATAACCAGGAGAACTTTAACTGGTTGTCCAAACCTGGGGGAAATGTCTGTAAACCATCTTGGCCCCATCCTATCCATTCCCCAGGCAAACGCAGCTCTAGACCAAGCAATGTAGGAAAATGTTATCCATAACCAATCTGCAACAATGAAGGCGCCAGCCATTATGAAACCGAGTACTACATTAAAACCCACAATCATGGATGCCATATTGATGTAAGTGGCTACGAAGGGAAAAGTATAGCCCCCCCATCCTTCACTCTCTATCCAGTTCAGGGCATGCATGCCTTCCCAGCCCAGCATACGTTGATAGGATAAACCAACCCACAGTAAGAAAACGACGCATACTACTACGTTAAGCATCTGCGCTCTGAATATGTTTTTCCTCGGGCTCTTAATCTCACCACCAATGAAGGTGATAATGTAACCGTATAGAGCCATCCAACTAACAGGCAGCATCATTCCAATCGTTGCGTGCCAGTTCCAAGTTTCAGGTATTCCTCCCATAGCGGATGAAGCGCCACTAACAGTAGCACCCCAATCTAAAGCCCCGGCCTGCGCCGCATAGTTATTCCATATTGACACGAATTCCGCATGTGAAGTAACCGTAATTATGATACCAGCTATGGCAGCACCGATAAGCGACCACGTGACGAATGCCTTTTGTATTCTGAAGTAAAACCTCATGCCTACTAATATGGCTAAGAATGCTGTGACATTCACTATGGTAGCCACGCCATACAAACCCGCTCCGAATGTAAAGCGCTCTACGGTCTCAGGGGCCATCCCAAGGCAGCCCGCCATTATCGGCAGTCCTACTTCCCCTACCCAGGGAGCTAACACCCATATCCAAGAGAGCATGACAAAACCAGCATTACAAAAACTCACTCCCAGCCCTATGG
>CAZDXE010000089.1:0-3451 GCA_964509565.1 uncultured Dehalococcoidales bacterium
CGCCAGCAAGAGTGGTTTATCCTGCAGAATTGGCTATCTACAAAGCTGTTACTGGCATAGACTTTGATGAAAGTCAATTGATAACTTTTGCGGAAAGGGCTCTCACTTTAGAGAAAGCTTACAATGTAAGAGAAGGGCTTGACAGGGAGGACGAGCAAGTATCCGAGTTCTGGTTCAAGGAGCCGATACCAGACGGTCCGCACAAAGGCAAGGTGATCGATAGAGTCAGATTTGAAAAGATGAAGAATGAGTACTATGTACTTCGCGGCTGGGATACCGAGACAAGCTGGCCTATTCGGGAAACCTATGAACGGCTTGGGCTAAAAGATGTGGCGAACAGTTTACAAAAGCAGGGGAAACTCCCCAAGATAGAGAAGCAAACTTAACCCCATCTATTCCCCCAGCGCATATATTTCTTTTATCCGGGATAACCAAAGCAGGAGATTGCTCCACGCTTTTCTGCCGCTGCGCTGCTCCATATGGTTGTATTGCTAACACGCTTTCTTGTCAGCTTCTATAACCTCATTTAACGCTGATATAGCAGTTTCCAATTGGCTATCGTCAGGTTCTCTGGTAGTCATGGATTGCAATGCTAATCCTGGGGCTAGGAGGACCCGTGCCAGGGCATTTTGGGAATGTTTTGCCATGAACCTGGTAATTTCATAGCCGATGCCGGCAATGACGGGAAGCAGGATTATGCGGGACAAGATGGTTATCCATAGCTGTGGGCGTCCAACTAAAGAGAACACAAGTATGGCGATGATTAAAACAACAAAAATGAAGCTGGTACCACAACGCGGGTGAGCAGTGGAGTAGATTTTGATGGCGTTTATTTCAAGAGGGCGTCCAGCCTCATAAGCATTGACTACTTTATGCTCTGCACCATGATAGGCAAAAACCCTTTTAATGTCAGGGATGAATCCTATTATCTTAAGGTAAACAACGAAGAGGCTTATACGTACAAGTCCTTCGATTATGTTGCTCCCCATGTCCGAGTGGATATAAGTATCGAAATAGCGGGTAATGACCAGAGGAGTAATAAAGAACAAAGCTACGGCAAAGGCAAGGCTGGCAGCTATAACTCCTGCTAAAGCCAGAGGCGGTATTTCCTCTCCTTCCCCTTCCCCATCCCCTTCTGCCGACGCAATCTGAGCGGATTGCAGCAAGGTTTGAGTACCCAGAACCAGAGTCTCGATGAGCACAACTATACCTCTGGCTAAAGGTGTTTCCCTGAGGCGGCCTTTATATATGCTGGACAGAGGTCGCTTTATTGTCTCCAGTTTTCCATTGGGGCGGCGTACGGATACAGCAAAATTCCTCTCCCCCCGCATCATCACCCCCTCGATAACTGCCTGTCCGCCGTAATAAAAAGGCTTACTCAATCCTTTATATGGTAGCGCCTCTTAAAACGCTCCACTCTTCCCTGAGTATCGGCTATACGTTGTTTACCTGTATAGAAAGGATGACATTTACTGCAGGAGTCAATTTTGAACTCCGGGCTAGTCGAGCCTGTGGTGAAGGTATTGCCGCAAAAGCAGGTTACCCTGGCATTGTCATAATATTTAGGGTGTATCTTGGGCTTCATTCGTAAACGCTCACCTTCTTCTTATCATATTTATTTGCTGTCTCATACTTAACGTGGCCATCTATTAAGGCGAAGAGCGTGTAGTCTCTGCCTATGCCCACATTATCGCCGGGGAAGATGCGAGTCCCTAGCTGGCGTACCAGTATATTCCCTGCACGCACCTGCTCTCCTCCATATTTCTTTACTCCCCGTCGCTTTGATTGGCTATCGCGCCCACATCGTGTACTGCCGCCACCTTTCTTATGTGCCATGTTTACTCTCCTGGCTTAACAATTTTATTTATCGACAGTGCGGTATAGCGTTGGCGCTGTCCTGTTTTCCTGCGGGATCGCACTTTGGATTTATATCTAAATACTATTACTTTATCCCCTTTTACTTCTCCTAAAGAGGTAGCTATGACTTTAGCATCCTTGATAACGGGATTGCCTGTCAGCGAGTTTCCATTGTCGCTAATGAACAGCACATTACCCAGCTCAACCTCGCTGCCTTCAGCTATATCCCTGCGTTCAATCCTTATGGTTTGTTTTGGAGCTACTTTGTATTGTTTCCCGTTTGCTTCGATAATAGCGTAAATTTTCCTACCTCCACACGAAACGCCAATTTTACCAGTGCAATTTATAAGGTGTCAACTATCAATGTGGCTATAGTGTACACTAACTCATCGATTTTGTCACAAACAGGTACGCCTGGGCCCCGTAGTGGCGGAGTTTCTTTGCGATTGCAGTATTGACTTTGGGGGCATGATAGAGCCACAATGAGTAATTGTGGAAGCCTTTTTCGTATTGATGTTCGGCCTTTTGGGGCTGGAAGTGGGCAGTTTTCTCAATGTATGTATCGACCGCCTGCCTCAAGGTGAATCTATCTTAAATCCTCCCTCCCGCTGCCAGATTTGCCATTACCGGTTGGAGGTTAAAGATCTCATTCCCCTGTTCAGCTACATTCAGCTTCGTGGCCGCTGCCGCTATTGCAAAACTTCCATACCCATGCGTCTGATGTGGGTGGAGCTTGCCACAGGTGCTATGTTTGCTTTCCTCTACTGCCGTTATGGATTGACTCCAGAGTTGGGCGTAATGGCTTTCTATGCCTGTATACTCATCGCAATATTTGTGATTGACCTGGAGCATGGGCTTATCCTGAACAGCGTGGTCTATTTCGGCATGGCGGTGGCTTTGCTCTTTGCCTTGTTTATACCTCAACCATGGATTACACAATTAAAGCTTGGTGGCGTAGCTAACTTTGCCGCCGGTGGAGGCATTGGTTTTGCCACTTTTTTGATAGTAGCTCTCATTTCCCGTGGTGGAATGGGTTGGGGAGATGTCAAACTGGCAGCTCTTATTGGCCTTGCTACTGGCTTCCCTCTGGTTTTCATGGCATTGATTACAGGCTCTATCATAGGAAGCGTGGTGGCTGTGTTTTTTCTAATAGCTAAAAAGAAAGGACGCAAGGAAGCAATTCCTTTTGGGCCTTTTCTCTGCCTGGGCACATTAATTACATTGCTGTGGGGGAGCAAGATACTTGCCTGGTACCTGGGGCTTATGTAAGAAGATATCTTATCTCTTTTTGAAGATGTTGAAGAATCTGTCCTGGTAATCAGGAAACACGTTCCACCTGTTTAGCTCAGTCACTAATTCGGGAGCTCGTGACATGTCTTTCCTCACCTGGTCAAATAGCTCTTCAATGTGATTTCGAGCTTCTTTGGGCAATCCACTTGCGTCCATATTAAAGAAGCCCCTGCTGCGGAATTCACTCACGTTGGAGTTAATAGATTGTCTGGTCAGGTGGTAGATAAACATGAGTAGCGATACATCCCATAATTCCTCTATTCCCTTGATAATGGTGCTTAGAGGATTATGCTCATTTTCTAAT
>CAZDXE010000090.1:0-3428 GCA_964509565.1 uncultured Dehalococcoidales bacterium
TGTGGTACTATGGCCACCACAGACTTACATGGGAGACCTCAACTCACCTGCCACGATATGGGACAATGGCTACAAGAAAATGCCCATTTTCAGCGGAGAAGAGGAATACGATTTTCCTCCGCCTGTGAATGCCAGAGGAAAGGTGTACTACCATAGCCATGAAGAGCCATTGACCCTTCCTAAATTCATTGGGAAACCAGTGAGATATGTGGATTTCAAGATGGGTGAACCTGCCATGATGTTATGGAAGTCTATCAGCGACCTTCACCTGATGAGCAGAGAACCCATCGAGGTTGACGGCAAGAAAATAGCCCCCATGAGTGTGTTCTTGAAGTTGCTACCTCCTACGCCCAGTGCGAAGGAGCTAGTGAAGCTAACGAAGAGCGGAGAACTCACCAGCAGGATGATGGTGACGGTGGACGTATGGGGTCAGAAGGCAGGCAGGGATATGCACTACCAGCTATGGACAGAGGGCCCAAACGCTACAGAGGCCTGCGAAAGGATTCCTGGAGCCAGCGATGTATCTTATGCCACTGCGGTTTCAGGAGCTCTATTCTCACTCATGCTGCTACGCGGACAAGTTAAGCACACAGGTGTGTTTCCTCCGGAGGTGTTTACCAGGGAAGAAAGAGAGACATACTTCAAGTTAATGAGAGAGTGGGGCATAAAGATACACAAAAGGGTGGAAACAATTGTAGGCTGAATGCTGATCCAGTTGTCCTAACTTCTCAGGCTCATCTTGTATTGGAGGGGACTAGAGCCTGCAAATCGGACCAGCCTTATGCTATGACAACAATCCCGTTTGTGGCTTGTTGACAATCTCTCTACGAAGTATACGGTAGAAATCATCCCTGGCGTGCCGTTCTAGCCACGGACGGTGTCCGCATTTTTCCAAAAGGATAAAGCGGAAATCCTCGAGAACATGGGAAAGTGGACCCCTGACACCTTCGGCTGGATGAGGATCATGGTCGCCGTGGATTGCCACTACCGGGCACTTGATTCTTGCCCCCAACTTTATTAGTTCCCCATTGCTTCTCAATTTGCAGGCTTGCTCCCATACACCCCGATAAATGTTGGGGTCGCTAAACATTACTTCTGTTTCATGAGTCAAAAGGTCATAAGAGTCGGCCTTATTCATCAATTCCCCGAATCGTGCAAAACAATCACTGTTAGAAGTAGGGGAATTCAATGTAGCTAACAAGAATAAAACCTCCTTCTTCTCCGTTTCGTCAAGGCGGTTCAGTCGCGTCTCCATTATTTGGTGAGTGTATTCTTCCTCAAATGGCCCGCTACTTATGAGTATGAGTTTTTTCACGAGAAATGGGTAGGCACTAGCTAACATATACCCAAGCCAGGCTCCCCAGGAAAAGCCGACCAGGATGAACGGGGCAGCCCCCTGAGTTTCCAGGACGCTTCTCAATTCCTCCACTTGTCTCTCAACTGTTTCTGCTGCCTGTAATGGCTCCAACACGCCTGTATTCAGCGAGAGTTCTCTGGCAATCGGTGCCATTTCACCGGGTGCTCCAGGACCACCATGAATAACGGCTACGAAATAAGGCTTGTTACCATACATTCTCGAATTGCCCACGTTAATAATCTAAATTACTGAGAATAAAAATTCAAGAGCAGATTGTACGGTGTCCAGGACATACTATACAGTTTTTGAACTATCCAGGAGCCATCACCTACGAGCTATGAAACATAAGCTACTTGCTGTTTGACAACTCTATGGTACTGTCGCATAATCATATATACGGCTATACGGGGAGGTGACTCGATGAAAAAGATGACTGTAGTTTTCGATGACGATGCCCTATACACCACAGTGAAGGTAGAGGCAGCCAGGCGTAATCAACCAGTGAAGAAACTTGTCAGCCAGGCACTAACGGAGTGGCTGGAGGCTCAAGAAGATGCTGAGTTTCTGTCTGAAATAGAGGCAGCCCGGGCTGAGTGGCAGAAGAAGGGAGGCATAGAGGCCAGCGAGTTCTTCGCCAGGCTGAAAGCTGAGACCAAAACAGATGCCCTATAGGGTAGAGATTTCACCGCCGGCAGCAAAAGACCTCAAACACCTGCCCCCTCAGCTCTGCCAGAGGTTGGAACAGGACATACTTGCTCTGGCTGATGACCCTTACCCTGATGGAGTGCGTAAAATTCAAGGGGCTGAGAGAGCCTATCGCACCAGGGTAGGAAGCTACCGAGTCGTTTATGAGGTCTATAAAGAGCAAAAGGTGGTAGTAATACTGCGCGTGGCTCGTCGCAGCAAGAACACATACAAAGGAATCTAACCTATAATCTATCGCTGTATGTTACACGCTAGATGACTTCGGAGAGATCCTTCAGTCGCTGACGCTCCTCACAATGACGAAAACTAATTCTTCCCATAAACCTGCACCTATATCTTCTAATCTCTCAAGTTTAATGTGCCTAACTGGAAGCCCATTGAAGATTCTATCGGCGAGTAGCCCAACAACTATTTTCGCTGCTCCCATAGTAGCTTTGTCGATAAGCATTGTGCCTGCATCTTTAGTAACATCATAAGAAACCCCAAGTTTAGCGATACCTAATTGATCGTCGATACTCCAATGTCCAGCAACACATGATAGAGATCTTTCCATTTAATTAGTTACCCCTTTTAAGTACTCCAAATCACTATTCATGATTATTACCTATTTCGGGTATCATCTTCCCCATAATGGGTAATGTAATCAAGTATTTGCGATGGCGTGGCCATTTTCACGTTTTGGAGGAAAGGCTTGATCTTACTTACATCGGGCTCGCCATCAGTCAGACATGAGTCTGTACAGTAAATCTCTTTAATCTGTCCCACGACCATCTCATGGCTTCCCAGGTTTAGAATATGCAGAGCACGGCACGCAAGGTTTACAGGGCAGGGCGGTGGGTGTGTTCAGTAGCTTCACCAGTCGCCAGAGCCTTTTTAATGACGTATATATAGTTCTGTATCGGCTTTAAATCACCAGCCAATAGCTAAACCTCCAGCCCCCTGATAACCTTTAAGTTGGGAAAAGGATAATGCCCAACATTGTTGGTCAGCAGTGGAGCGCCGAACTGTAAAGCCGTCGCGGCGATGATGGCATCGGCAATACCAATCGTCATCCCCTTTGAGCGAAGCTCTCCCAGCATCGTACCTGCCCGCCGGGCAATCGGTATATCTACGGTAACAGAAACAAGGTTGTCGAGGAAAGCGTTGGTCGCCTTCTCTTCTCCTGCTTTCATCCCCTGATATATCTCGAGATGGGTAAGGGCGCTTATTGCCAGAAGTCCTTCCCCAGTCCAGCTTTCAAGTAGCTTCTGAGCATAGTCACGCCGCCTCAGGAAATCAATGGCGATATCGGTATCCACCAGGCAGGAGATACCCTTCACCCGACTACTTTGCACTGACACCCTCTAATCGCTGCTGTCGCTCTCTA
>CAZDXE010000091.1:0-3287 GCA_964509565.1 uncultured Dehalococcoidales bacterium
GCTGATGATAAAGGGCGCCTCATGGTAAATTTCGAGGAATTCTTTGGAGCAAAGACTTAGAACTGTGCCAGCGGTATCCCCTCCGTTGGACATGACTTTAGCTATCTTATCTATCCCGCAATCGTGGGCGTCTTCAAGCAGGACATCATTGATTATGGGTTTATCCTTGACTACGTAGGTTATCTTCTTCCCCAGCTTTCTCAGTTCCTCAATCAAAAGCTTATCGAATACTATCTCCCCTGCATTATCTCCTAAATATAGGATTGACTTAGTATTATCCAGCGCTTGCTTGAATTTAGAATAGTCGAAAACAGAGAACTCGCTTTTCAGGGACTTTCTCACTTCCTCTTCGATGTTGAAGGATGCCAGTGCTCCATTGAAGGATGCCAGTGCTCCGTAGTCAATGATATTGCCAGTGATAGCCAACCTTATGGCGCAGAGAATTCTGTCTTTTGAGTTTTCAACTAGCGCCTCCAGCTCGGGATATAAATTCAGTATAAGTTGATTGCTGTTTTTCTTAATTTCCCTGAAAGGGTCCTCGTTACCAGTTATCTTGCTAACCAGCCGGTAAACGATTCTCCCTATCGCTGGAGGTGTGCTTTCCATGGAAAACTCAGGAGCTAATTTGGCGACTTCATCCAGTATCTTCTTCTGCATATTCTCATTGGCGCCGCTGATTCTTGCTGCCGCCAACGCCTGTGCAAAAAAACAGGGAATGCAATCCAGATATGTTCTCATTTATTTCCGCTTTTTATATTATGTGCCTATCCTGGTGGAATTGAATTGTGTCCTTATGCCAGTAGTTCCGCCTCGGCTCTCTTCAGAATTTTGGATATTTCCTTTTGAACATCCTCAGGTATGGGCTCAGGCTTATGGGTAGCCAGGATTTCCTTCACTTTCTCTCTGGCTACTTCATCGATCGACTTAGAGCCCTTCTTCTGCCATGTTTCAAAGCTGTCTATGTCGAAGAGCCTCGACATCCATCTCTCTCTGAAATGCTTTAATGTGTGCTTTTCCCCTAAGAATATTCCTCCAGGACCAACTTTATCAATGACGTCTGCAGCCAGAGTCTCATCATTCACTTCAAGTCCCTGAGTGTACCTTAAGGCATAATCTACAATCTCATTCTCGATAACCATACTCTCCGGAGATGTGAGTCGGGCGCCCTCCAATGCCCCCAAACCAAGGACAATATCGGGAAGAGTTAACATGTGTGTGATGAGGGCGATAGCATTTTGGCACCCAGCCTGCATATCCAGAACTTTGGAGAGGTTGCCGGAAGACCCCATTTCACTTGGCAGGTCATAGTAATGGGTTAACTGGCTAATCCCCAGGTGCATAAGGCTACGCTCGGGGGACGGGATTGTGGTTCCTGACTTAAAATCCACAGCACCAACGGCAGCTGCATACACCACCGGCGCTCCGGGGCTGGCAAATTCCTGGATAACCAGGCCACCGAGAAATTCAGCGTTGTTCATAACCATTGTGCCCGCCAGGGTAGCAGGGCCTGTTTCACCCAGCGTAGGCATAGGCATTATGGCAACCGGGATGCCAGCCTTACCCAGCTCTATGCTCGCTTCTGTCATTCCCTTATCATAGCTAAGGGGAGAGGCAGTGCAGATAACATGTGAAAAGATAGGCCTCTTCCTGAGTTCTTCTCTGCCACCAACAATGGCAGCAGCAATTTCAATCTGGTATTGTGCTTCCTTAGCAGTTGTGGCATCGCCTTCGAAATGCTTTTCTGAATTCTTTAAACCTGTATACATATCAGATATGTACCGTATGGGAGCAGGCACGTCCATGCCTGCTCCCAACGGCCAGATGAGGTCTACGTGGTCGAGGGAATCAGCTATGATGGAGCAGCGAGCAATATCTTCACTGGTTGAATATCTATGCTCGCCGGTTTCCCAGTCCAGTATGAAAGGAGGTCCTCCCTCCGCACAGAAATGTGGTGTTTGCTTATCCAGCACGAAGTCGTACTTCGGGTTCCTGGCGGCGTATGTGATAGTCTTCGGAGCCATGTTCAGCGCCTCTTGAACTAGTTTTCTGGGGATACTTGCATGATTACTGGTATAATCGACTTTCGCCCCGGCTTTCTTCAGTATATCGAGCGCCTGCTTACTCAACACCTTGACGCCAGTCTTCTCCAGAATTTTCAGCGAAGTATTATGAATAGCGTCCAATTCGTCTTGTGATAGAAAACTTATTTGTGGTTTGCTCATGTCTGTACTCCTTTATTTGTTGATTCTTTGCTCAATGTAGCATGGGCATCCTGCCAGCAACACTTTATCTAAACTGCGCATTCCATTCAAGGCTCGCAGTCTGCTCAGCTTCTATGTTGGCTGTCTTGCTGATTTGATTTAGACACTGGCTTCATGCCATTACAATAGTTCTGCCTCGGCTCTCTTTATGATTTTAGATATTTCCTTTTGAGTATCCTCAGGTATGGGCTCAGGTTTATGCGTAGCCAGAATTTCCTTCACTTTTTCGTGAGCCACCTCAGCAATAGACCTGGAGCCTTTTTTCTGCCATGTCTCAAAGCTATCTATGTCACTGAGCCTCGACATCCATCTCTCTCTGAAATGCTTTAATGTGTGTTTTTCGCCCAGGAATATTCCACCGGGGCCAACTTTATCAATGACATCCACGGCTAGAGTCTCATCGTTTATCTCAAATCCCTGAATGAACCTTAAGGCATAATCTATAATCTCATTATCGATGACTAATGCTTCTGGAGATGTAGTGCGGCTGCCTTCCAATGCTCCCAGTCCGAGAGCAATATCGGGAGGAGTTAATATCTGCGTGATAAGTGAGATTGCATTTTCGTAACCAGCCTGCGTATCCAGAAGTTTGGAAAGGGAGCCAGAAACCTCCATCTCAGATGGCAAGCTATAATAGTGAGCCAACTGGTTAAGAGCGAGCTCCATAAGATCGCCCTCCGGTGACATAATTCCTGACCCTGTTTTGAAATCCACGCTACCAACGTCAGCTGCATACACCACCGGCGCTCCGGGGCTGGCAAATTCCTGGATAACCAGGCCACCGAGAACTTCAGCGTTGTTCATAAGCATTGTGCCAGCCAGGGTAGCAGGGCCTGTTTCACCCATTACAGGCATGGGGTATATAGCAACCGGGATACCAGCCCTGGCAAGCTCTATGCTCGCTTCCGTCATCCCTTTATCATAGCTAAGGGGAGAAACGGTACAAATAACATGTGAAAAAATAGGTCTTTTCCTGAGTTCTTCTCTGCCACCAACGATGGCAGCAGCAATTTCAATCTGGTATTG
>CAZDXE010000092.1:0-3242 GCA_964509565.1 uncultured Dehalococcoidales bacterium
CCGCATTGACAGAGCTGATATTGATGACTTTGCCTTTTCTTTGCTTGATCATGTAGGGGCCCACAGCCCTGGTGCAGAGGAAAACACTGGTCAGATTGGTGTTCATAGTGAGGTGCCATTCCTCTTCGCTCATGGGAGTATTTAGGTCACCTACTTCCTCCCATCCAGGGAGTTTCACGCCAGGCAAGGGAATTAGTTGTTTTGCATAACTTGCACCAGCATCATTAACAAGTATGTCGATCTTGCCAAACTCTGAGATAGCTTTTTTTACCATATTCTCCACCTGGGCTGCCCTGGTAACATCGGTGGGCACCGCGAGGGCGCGCTGGCCCAGCCCCCTGATTTCCTTAGCCGTTCCCTCAATCTGTTCCACAGTGCGGGCTGCCACTACTACATCGACACCGGCCTCAGCGAGCACCAGTGCAATGGCCTTGCCAATCCCCCGACCACCTCCGGTTACAATAGCCACCTTACCTTCCATGTTATACTCCCTGGGAATCATATCAAACCTCCTTTGCTGTTATTTACAGGCCCTCGATATTAGATATATCTACTGCCGTGAACATATACTAAATGCTTGCTCGGTAGCTGTCAATATCGTGACCTATCAACAACGCAGATATCGGCAGATACATGAAGTGGTGAACTGCAAAAGGATCACTAACCAGGAAACCGTAGAGCATATTTCCTGCTGAACATTTCGTCATAAAGTGAAACGAATAGTGTCCTATAGGGGCTTGCTCGTGCTTTATCACACAGGATAGATAAGGTAGAATTAGCCCGGTTAAGACATGCAACTATATGATTATGTGAAAGCAGAGCCGCGCTTTACTCTCAAGAGTCAGGTAACCAGGCGATATGCGCCTCACTACGAGGTCACCTTCCATAGTGCTTGTCCCAACCGCTACCAGGAGAAGGATACAGCATGTGGTGAATATTACCTGCCGAACACCGGGAGCCAGTTTCCTATCGCCATTCTAATTCATGGTCTGGGAATATCAGAAGAAAGACATATAGCACCTTACAGGATGCTGGCACGGGACCTGTCAAAAATGGGTATAGCCACCTTTATTCTCAAGCTCTTGTTGCCAGCGCAAGCTGCGGAGAGCAGAAGAAAGAGACAACTCTCAAGGCCCTACATTGAAAACTGGCTGGAGTTATTCCAGGTATTGGTTATCAACACTGGCCAGATAATAGATTGGGCAGAGAGCAGAAATGAGCTCGATGCCGGAAGAGTGGCTGTGATAGGCATAAGCACGGGAGGCATGGCTTCTACTATAGCTATGGCCGTGGACAGACGAATTACAGCTGGTGTGTTCATAATCACCGGGGGCAATATGAAAAAGATAAGCTGGAGCGAAAGTACTGAGGTCCAGCTGAGCCACAATTGCACGAAATCCCAATGCCACGAAGTATATAGCCATTACCCCCAATATCTGGCTGATGTAAAGGAAAAGGGGATTGAAAATGTTGTACCGGCTAAGGAATGCTTCTTATTTGACCCGCTTACCTTTGCACCATATCTTGGGGGTCGGCCTAAGCTGATGATTAATGCCGAGCAGGACAACTATGTACCAAAGGATTCCACTCTGGAGCTCTGGCAAGCATGTGGCCGTCCTCGCATTGTATGGCTACCCACAAACCACCAGGCTATCTTCCTGCGGTATCACTCAATCCGCCGGGAGATTACTGCTTTCCTGGGCTCGGCGTTTAACATGGTGAATGATGATTAGGCCTGCTCCAGTGCTAGAATAACGAATCAAGCCGTACGTATCTGATAACATTATCTGTCTTTACAGCAGTGCAATGATGTTTCACGGATGCCTCTATCTCATAGATGTGTCGCTTACTCGATATGGTGCTATGACCAGTTGAACAAATCGTCATAATGTTATTTCTCTTGACCACTCGGAGTCTCAGAGTTTATAATCTCAAATGAGAAAGACGGTGACATTTCATACATTTCACACGCCGTAAAGATTTCGCAAAGGGGACAGCAAATGCAAGAACATTTACCTTCATACGAGGAAGCGGTGTCAATTCTTAAGGAATTTAACAGCAGCGATAGCCTGCTGAAACACGCCTATTCCGTTGAGGGGGTGATGCGTTATATGGCACGGAAGAGGGGAGAAGATGAGGAAAAATGGGGAATTGTCGGCCTGATGCATGACCTTGACTACGAGCGTTACCCCGAGCAGCACTGTGAGAAAGCACAAGAGATATTGCATGAACGAGGTTGGCCTGAGGAGTACGTACGAGCAATTGTCTCTCACGGTTGGGGTATATGCAGTAATGATGAGCCCAAGACTGAGATGGAAAAGACACTGTATGCCATCGACGAACTCACCGGACTCATCACGGCAGTCGCAATAATCAGACCGTCGAAGAGCGTGGCAGACCTCGAAGCGAAGTCGGTTATGAAGAAATGGAAGGATAAGTCATTTGCTGCCGGTGTGAACCGATCTGTAATTGAAAAGGGTAGAGCAATGCTGGGAGTGGAGTTAAAAGATCTCATTACTGATGTGATTATGGGTATGCGCGATGTAGCCGATCGAATAGGGCTATGATAATACAGTTCCCATATTCTGGCCAGGTATAATTGAACATTAAGCTACATGGTTGAATCTAAGCGGTGCCTCGAGACTCTCGTACATTGGCGAGCCTACAATAGGCAACATCAACATATCCGGAGCCTCTTCATTAATTTGCCCAATCCACTATGGCCTGTCGGATTTTGGCACTTCCTGCAGTGCGCATCAAGTTAGTGCAGCCTAGCATGGAAGCAAGATAGGCAGGGTATATAGCTATGGTCAGGTATTCTTGGGGTAAAATAAAAGAGCCAGGCTTCCCTGACTCCTCTACGCTGCCTCTTACGGGACATCCACCTCCAATCTCTTGGATTTGCGGAGGCTGAGATACATAGGTAACACTAAAGGTATGGTTAGTGATGATATTAACCTGACATAAGGAGTTACCGGAATGAGAAAACTAAACAGCTTTTACTTCTTTAAAAGAAAGCCCATCACCTCAGAAAATAGAGCTTAATTTCAGAATACCCTAGTGGCTTGTTGAGTATAACTTCAACCGCCCTCATCAGTCTCTTGTTTATCTTACCCCTGTGGAGTATATTGAAAGAGAACTTGCTAAAATCCATAGTCCAGTGTTACCTATGTGGTCAGCCAGCACAAAATATCGATAACAGTTCTATAATATGATACAGTAGACAACAAGTGTTAAATGAT
>CAZDXE010000093.1:0-3158 GCA_964509565.1 uncultured Dehalococcoidales bacterium
TCTTTCATTTTTATGCTATCAACTTCATCCAGCTCATCTGCGGCTTCCTTAGCCAGAACATTTGTGGTGCCGGCATCGCAACCTGCCAGGATAAGTGCTTTGTGGCCACAGTTCTCCCACTTCGCAGCATACTTCAACTCTGCCACAGGCTTGTTCTCGTCTCCTCCTGGAAAGTATCCGCTGGTTGCCATGTCCTCGTAATCCGTTTTCGCTTCATAACAGGCTTCCATTATGTTGTCGTTGAACCTGCCCAGGGTAGCATTTATTACCAGGTCGAACTTCCCCTCCCTCATGACTTTTACCATGCCGCTTATATCACTGGCATCCAAGCTCAGTGTTTTCAGTTTGCTGCTCCCGTTGGTCTCTACAACCTCTGCCATCCTCTTTGGGTCGATATCACCCAGAACGATTTCCGAGACGTCATCAGTTCTTGAAAGCACCCAGCTTATCACAGTTCCCTGCGCTCCAGCTCCGATTATCAATACCTTTTTCATGTTATCTACCCTCCTTCTTTAATAAAGTTCAATTGTACCATTATGCCAATAGTTCTGTCTCGGCTCGCTTTAGAATTTTGGATACTTCCTTTTGAGCATCCCCACCTTAACCCTCCCTCCGTTCAGGTTCATCTCGTATTGGAAGAGGCTCCGCCCATGTTAAATCATTTACGGTGTGCTATAGTGATATGCTTCAGTACATAGCCAGAGGGAACCTTCATGACCCTAATCAAGAAATTGCGAGAGACATTCTATGGTTGGTGGGTAGTAGCTGCTTCTTTTGTGCTCTTCCTATTTGTTGGGGGCACAACTTTCTATGGCTTCACTGCTTTCTTTAATCCGATAGTTGCTGAGATGGGCTGGAGCAGGGCTCAGACATCCTTTGCCTTTTCTTTAAGGAGCATTGAGGGTGGTATGCTGCGGCCAATCTTTGGTTTTCTCGTTGATCGTGTGGGCCCGCGGAAATGCATCTTTGTAGGCATGTTAGTCATAGGAGTTAGCCTCATCTTGATGAGCCGCACCGATTCTCTCTATTATTTCTATGCCATCTTCCTTCTACTGGCGCTGGGCGCTAATGCTGCACTTGGCCTTGCCGAGTATACAGCCGTGGCTAATTGGTTCAAGCGGCGCCGCTCTTTTGCTTTGGGAGTCCTTTCCGCAGGATATGGCCTCTCCGGTGTAATGACTCCAATACTCGTATTTCTAATTAACGCCTACAATTGGCGGGTTACCATGGTTATTATGGGGATAGTCACATTGGTCATTGGGCCCCCGCTGTCGCTGTTCATCAGGCACCGTCCCGAACAGTATGGTTACTTGCCAGACGGTGATAAGCCTGGAGACACAGTGGCTCTACCCCGTCATGGTGGTGTAATTAAGCCGGGGAGTGCTATGGCAATGGGGAAAGAGCTTAGCGTGAAGCAATCCTTAAGAACACGAACCTTCTGGATGCTGCTCCTCTTTAACTTGTTCAGCGGCTTTTCTGTAACTGCCATCGCGGTGCATGAAATGCCCTATCTTATTAGCCTGGGCATAACAGAAAAATTGGCTGCTCTTACCATGCTGGGCATTACTACCAGCAGCCTCATTGGTAGATTGGGCTTTGCCTGGCTTGGGGATACTTACGATAAAGGGCGTTTACTGGCAATAGCAGCTATCCTGCAAACCGTAGGTATGTTCATCTTTGCCAACATTCACAGCCCCTGGATGATTATTCCCTTCCTCCTGACCTATGGACCGGGGTATGCCGCGAGATTCCCGTTGTCGCCAGCAATTCAGGCGGATCATTTTGGCACAAAGACGTTTGCTTCGCTCAGGGGCTTGTATGCTCTTGGCTTTACAATTCCCGGACTTATTGCTCCATTTTTTGCTGGTTGGGTATATGATGTGCAGGGGAGCTACCACCTGGCATTTACTATTTTTGCAATTCTGTGTATCTTCTCCATTCCAGCAGCTTTGGCTATTAAACCTACTGACACTGCGGAGTGAGTGCAGTCCACCCTTCTCAATAGTGGAGTTCGATAGGGAGCTACGGACGGTTTCCTCTCGAAAATCGTTGAGCGCGTGCTGCTGAATTTGGCTACATTCAATTTTTCTGGCGCGTTTATCGGTTTTCAAACACCTCAAGTATCTCCTCAATCTCCATCACCGAATCCCCGGCGTTTTTTACCGGGTTTTCCGCTATTGAAAAGACGTAGCCGTTCTTATGGGCGGTCAAAGTTTCTATCTCCTGTAATGTCCTCGGGCTGTAAATGATGCCAACCTTGTCTCCCTTCTTGACTATATCACCCATCTTCACCAGGGGGATGAAGACTCCACCCTTGTTGTTTCTCACAGCAGGAACTCTTTCATCCGCCACCCATTTCAAGAGATATTGCTTGGGCGGGAGTTCAATCTTACCCTCTATCATACCGAGATCAACCATGATATTCTTTAGACCTCTCGCTGCGATCTGCACCACCGACTCAACAAAGGTCGAATGACCGTCAAGCTCGGGGACTATAGTCGGTATACCGTTTTTGACACATGAACCACGAAAGGTGTTTCCACCGCCATAGGCCTCCATCTCTTTATAGAGAAGCTCAGCGCCAAAAACCCTCGCCATCCGCTCAGCCTTATCCACGACCTCCGTCGACACCCCTGCCCTGGCCCCCCGACCCTCATAGAAAACCCAAACAGGGCTTCCTCTACGGCCGGTGTGGAAGTCTATAACATAGTCTGCCTTACCTTTGACAAAGTTGACCCACCAGGCATCAACAATCCTCTCCGTTAGAATCCCGTTGGGGTCACCGAGGCCAACACGGTTCATTTGTGGGGTCATAACCTCCCAACATGCCGGAAAACTGAAACCAAGGGGATTTGGCAGACAGAAGGTTATAGCGCCTGAGAGTGTTTTGGGGTCCAGGTTAGCTAACACACGGCGTATTCCCTCGAGGGCATGAACCTCCGAGGCGTGCTGAGCTACCTGCATATAAAGCCACGGGCCATCCTTACTGCCATTAAACACTATGAAGGGTATTTCCAGAATCTGTCCATCGGCGAGAAGGTCTGGGATAGCTACGGCACCGTATGCTTTTTGTCCGGGTCCCGCAGTAACACCGGCGACAGTTATGCTCTTCTTCATCGAATCACCTCCAGTTGATAAAATTTTGATCCGGGATTCCC
>CAZDXE010000094.1:0-3099 GCA_964509565.1 uncultured Dehalococcoidales bacterium
AACAAGGCAGCCGTACGGGAACGTGTGGCTGAATCACCTCCTTTCTAGGGAGTCAAAAAGCATATAGCTTTATGATCCTTAGGTCGATCGATAAGCTTTTAGCTTATCGCCAAGTGTGTTTCTTCTTCCTTCCACTATTCAGTTGTTAAGTGCTTTAGTTTCTACGTTAAAAACTACTGCGAAATTTGCGTAACCCTCGTTCTTATTCATTGCTTCATACGGCCTTTTTTCCCCTTGTCCAATGTCACCTCTTCTTTCATGATGGCATTTTCCCCGAACAATTAGATAATGACAAAATCATAGGACTTCAACGCAGCCATGACGTTACTTTGACGGTCTTTTCCCCTATAGGGTATACTACTTCGCTTCAGTGCTGCGGGATGTTTCTCGTGGTGTAAAAATAAAGAAGGGAGGTAGAATAATGGAAATCATTGACGGCAGGAAAATAGCTGCTGAAATCCGCGAAGAGTTAAAACAGGAGATAAGCAAACTTAAGGAGAAGGGAGTAATTCCAGGGCTTGCAGCAATTCTAGTAGGAGAGGATGCTGCCTCTTTATCTTACCTTCGAAGTATTGCCAGGGGATGTGAGAAGGTAGGCATGCTCATGGAGACAGTTGAGTTGCCTGACGATGTTACTCAAGAACAGATTGAAAAGAAAGTAGATGAGCTCAATCAAAATCCTAAATTCCACGGCATTATCCTTCAACTTCCTTTACCTAAACATCTTGATACACTTAAGGTGGAAAGCGCTATCTTACCTGATAAAGATATTGATGGAACTAATCCAGTAAATACAGGGAAGTTACTTTTGGGAGAAGAGACTTTCTTCCCCTCAACTCCTTATGGGGTTAAGGAACTGTTGCTTCGCAGTGGCCATAGCCCTGAAGGGAAGCATGTAGTTATCTGTGGTCGCAGCAACATTGTGGGTAAACCTCTGATGGGTATCCTTGTGCAAAAGCAAAAGGGAGCTAACGCTACTGTAACTGTCTGTCATACTGGGACTAAAGACTTTGCCTCGATTACCAGGCAAGCTGATATTTTGGTTGCCGCTATGGGGAAAGCCAAAGCGATTACAGCAGATATGGTGAAAGAAGGCGCCATAGTAATTGATGTGGGCGTGAATCAAATAGAAGACCCAGCCACAGGGAAATTCAAGTTAACAGGAGATGTTGACTTTGAGGCAGTGAAAGAGAAGGCAGGAGCAATAACCCCCGTACCAGGGGGAACTGGGCCTGTGACTTCGGCAATGTTGATGACTAATACTGTTAAGTCTGCCAAGAGGTGTAATAAATAAATGGTCAAGATACTTGATGGAAAGAAACTGTCAACTGAAATAAGGGGTGAAGTTAAACAGGATATAGTAAAACTCAAGGAAAATGGAATAGTTCCTGGGATTGCAGGTATCCTTGTTGGACAAAATGAAGGTTCAGCTACTTATGTTCGACTTAAAGAAAAAGCAGCTGAAGCGTTAGGCATACACTCACAGGCGGTGAGATTACCCGAAGACATAACAGAGGAGCAGTTGCTCAAGCAAATTGATAAGCTTAACCTGGATACTAAAATTCATGGCATCTTTATTCAACTTCCTCTCCCCAAACATATAAATGAAAATAGAGCTCTGAATGCTATCTTGCCCGAGAAGGATGTAGATGGATTTCACCCTATGAATGTAGGCAAAGCCTGGTTGGGGCAAGAAGCATTTCTTCCTGCAACACCAGATGGAATTCGTGAGATACTTACCCGATATGGCTACAGCAATTTGAAGGATAAACATGCAGTGATTGTAAGCGTGGACAATTTGGTAGGGAAACCCCTGGCGTCCATTCTTGTTCAAGAAGATGTGGGAGTAAATGTGACTCTTTGCCATCCTTCTACTCCAAACTTATCCGATTATACTCGTCAAGCAGATATATTAGTTGTTTCAGTGAATAAGGCAAAGTTTATTACTGCAGATATGGTTAAAGAAGGCGTAATAGCGATAGATTTTGGCGCTAACTACATAGAAAATCCTGCCGATAAGACGAAGAAGAAGTTAGTAGGCGACATAGACTTTGAAAAGGTCAAGGAAAAAGCCGAGGCAATTACACCTGTTCCTGGTGGAGTAGGCCCCATGACGATTACTATGCTCCTGTGCAGCACTGTCAAAGCAGCAAAAATAATGTCACATAGCCGATTATGAAAACAGGGGAGGTATCATAAACATGGAAATACTAGATAATATTCCGATGCACCTGGATATTAACGAGGTATCGAAAAAGCTGCACCTGGATAAGAAGAAAGGATTTTCAAATACTGCTCAAGAACTGGTTGAGCTTGCTAATTCTCTGATCCACCCCAAGGCTATTTACGAAGTTTCATACGTTGATAATAAGAATGAAGACACGGTGGATATCGGTAGCGTGAAATTCACTAGCCATGTACTCAGGGTTAATTTAGATAAGATAGGAAGAGTTTTTCCATACATTGTAACAATTGGAAAGGAATTAGAGGGGAGGATTGCTTCCTTTGATGATTTGTTAAAGCAATACTGCCTGGAGGAAATAGGAAATATAGTTGTAGAGTCCACTATAAAATACCTCGAGGATTACTTGAAGAGGAGATATAGAATTGAACAAATATCAATCATGAGCCCGGGAAGCCTAAAGAATTGGCCAATAACGCAGCAAAAACAACTGTTTTCAATCTTTGGTAATGTTGAAGATTTGATTGGAGTTAGATTGACCGACAGTTCGCTTATGATTCCCAAAAAATCCGAATCTGGAATATGCTTTCCTACAGAAGTCAAGTTCTATAGTTGTCAGTTATGCCCCAGGGAGAACTGTGAGGGAAGAGCAGCACCTTATGACAAGAACCTGGCAGAAAGTTATAGAAAAGAAGTATCGGGATAAAACTTCAAGATTCTTCTTTTGTAGATGCTGAATTTTTCCTGATATCCATCCGAGACGGCAACTTTCAGAATCGCCCCAAAGCTGCTCTCTGTCTCAACTGTAACAGTTTGGTTCCACGAATCAAACAAGTTGATAGTGGCGCGCCTAGAGGGATTTGAACCCACGACCCCCGGTTCCGAAGACCGGTGCTCTTGTCCGCTGAGCTATAGGC
>CAZDXE010000095.1:0-2992 GCA_964509565.1 uncultured Dehalococcoidales bacterium
CCATGGACGATGATAAAAAGATGGTTCTCAAACTGGTCTATCTTAGGAGGATGGATATTCTTGCTAACACAGTCAGCCACTGCTAAGGGATGAAAACGGAAAACATCCATTAGAAACTGTGCATCTTCGGTCGTAGTATCCTCTATGTCTACCCACAACAGCCCTTTACCAGTAGCCAGAAGGCTGCTTATCTGGTCTATCTCAACCTGTTGAGGTAGCTTCCCATCCGGGGCAAGGTAAAAAGTAAATTTTATCACGGTGTCACCTCCCTGTTAGTGTTTCATCAGGGGCGTTTGCATCTGAACGCACAAGCTGATCATTCGACAATGTCTCAGTTTTCGCTTTCTCTGTTTCTTCCAGGATAATACCCTTTAAGCTATCAATACGCCCATAAACAACAAGTTTGTCACCCCCGTCTATTGTGCCCGTTGCTTTTGGAAACGGAATCCACTGATTCTTTCGTTCAATACCCAGAATCAAGAAGTCACTCTTACGCAGTTTCATATCTGAAAGGGAATTTCCTGCGAAAGGCGAATCTGGTGTGACAATCACTCTCACTAGTCCATAACCTTCAACTAGATGTAACAGGTCTTCTGTGGCAGCTTCCTCAAAAATCTTTGATTTTGTCAGCCTATTTTCAATAAATCTCTCCCATCTTCGAACAAAACCCCTACGTCTCGAGAGTCTATATAACAGATATAACCCTGCGCTGAGAACAGCAATACTAATCGGTAGCTGATACCCCTGGCTAGTAGTAATAGAAGACGTGGCAGTGACAATAACCGCAACAAGTCCAGCATTGCCCAGTGTAATGAGCCATGATACAATCTGTCGCCTTTGGGGATGGTTCACAACTAATTCCGCCTCCCTAGTGGTAAATCCTGTTCTTGTGAATGCCGAAAGTGCTTGAAAGGACGCCCTCTTGTAATCCATTCCAGTCATCATTAGGGCAATGGCACCAGCCCTGACTATGAGAAAAGACAGAAGCACCACTATCAAAGTAGGCAAAAGCAAATACAGTCCTTCCATTCTAGCTACCTCCCTGGTTTTTTCTATCGTCTGCCGCCAATAACTCCTCGGGCAGGGACTCTGCCACGTAAGCTACTGCTTCTGGTCCAATAGCTTCAGCAGCTAGCAATGCGCCCTCAACCGCTTCTGCCACCACCGCTTTCTCAGACAAACCAGCTTGTGCTGCAACTTTCCTGGCTGCCTCTATTATCTGGGGCGCAACTGCACCAAGATCAGTTTTCGTTTCAGACGCACCCTGGATGATTCCTTGACTGGCTCCCGAGATGCCATTCAGCTGATTCACACCGGCCTTGCTTGAAACTTCCATGACGCCCATTAGTACCGTGCCCACGAGTTGCTCCGTAGCCAGGGGTTTCTCATTAACAACATGCATTGCGCCACGCGCTGTCTGCCGTGTGATCTCAATGCCATGTTCCTTCACTCTTTCCCTGTCCTTCCATATTCCAGCCATACCACTCTGCAGTGCCTTGCCTAACCTCATGGTTACTCTTCGGCCACGTACCGTAGCTGAGGTAGCTGCTCTGGCCATCTCAGCTATTTCATAGGCGGTAACGCCCATAGCCACATCCAGCCCGGGAATTGGCACTCGCTTGATAAAGCCGAAGGGGAAGTTGCTTAGAAAGGTAAGCCCTGGTACTGAGCTCATAGGTCGTGAGAACTGGCGCATTGGCGTCATCATTGACTCAAGGATTACTTCACGACCGACCTCACCCTCCTCTCGGATACGGGCTAGGACACCCAAAGTGGCCAAGCCCACAATGAAAGCGATGGCAAACAGGAAATCATGGCCGATAATACTCAGAGCCGGAAGCTGAATAGAACTGACCGGGTCAATCCAGGTGAAGGTCAGATTAAGTTGGCGCACACTAAAAAAATTTGCCAGGAGACCTCCACACAGTGGTCCCACCCCAGCTCCAAGATTGTTGGCTAAAGATGCTCCAGCAAGGTAAGAAGTCGCTTCGCCTTGTGGTGCTAATTTTAGACCGATTGTGCCTACTGTAATGGTAACTCCGGCGTTAGCGATGCCAGCAAGGATATGTAAGACCACCAACAGAGGCATGGTCAGGAAGTACTTCTCCGGCATAGTGGTGAATATCCAGCCTAGGATTACCAGAAGATAAAGGGATGCGCACAACGAGAGGACCCCCTTGTTACCAAATCTGTCAACAAAAGAGCCCCAGACACGAAGAAGCAATATGTTAAACATCTGACTTAAGATGCTAAGGCCAATAACCCACGAAACAGGCAATCCCAACCGCTGAAGCATGTATACGGCGAAAAAAGGGATTGCCAGATTTGAGGCAAAGCCCCAGAAAAACAGAAACTGCATCAACCGTCTGAAGTTTGCATCTCGAAACGGTGCGGAAAGTCTCTTTATTATCGAGGACTGAGGTCCTAATACAGGTTGCATTAATGGTTCCGGCATGAGCGACATGAACACCGGGCTTGCCAGCCCGAAGAATAAAGCGCCAAAGAGAAGCACATATGTATAGCCAAGCACGGCGCTCTCGCTTGGTACCTGTCCACGCCAGTAGTCCACGTAGAAGGCGGCACCGAGGCTGAAGACTATTCCCACAATAGTTGCCCTCGACAGCCGCGCTGAGAAAAATCGTCCAAGTATTGGCTGGGGGATCAAATCACGAATCCAGCCATTCCAGGCAGAGTTGCAGACGGCACTTAATAGTCCGCGGACTGCGATTAATGCCAGGAGTAGTGATATTGCACTCTTGCTGGGAACCAGCATAAAAATGGGAATGAGTGCGATGGGAAACCAGAGTAGCTGTGCCGGGAACCAGCTAAACACTGCGATTGCCTTGCGCCGCCGAACTTTCTGTACCAGCCAGATTGATGGTATCTGGAGAATTTGCATAATGAATGGAATTGCTGCCAGAATACCAATCTGGAAGTTATCAGCACCAAGCGCCAGGGCAAATGCAACTAAAATGCCGCTGGTGGTAATGCT
>CAZDXE010000096.1:0-2988 GCA_964509565.1 uncultured Dehalococcoidales bacterium
TCCCACCTCCTCGGCTAACAACAAGCATGGAAGACCGATTCCGCATCCTGCATCCAGTCCCCGGCTCCCCTTAGGCAGCTGTAAAGTCTTGGTCATTGCACGAAGAGTTGACTCTCTTAACGGGTTAGACACTAATAAGCTCTGTATATAAGACTCAGTATCCATTGTTTCCCTCCCGACAACATTGGCTTGTTGTCTACTGACGCTAAAGTATCCACCTTGAGTGTAACTAGAAATATTCAGATACGCAATGATACAGAAGCAACAAGGTAAGAGAGGCTATATTGAAAGAGAAGGAGTAACATTCTGACGAACTGTTGTCTAAGTGTTTAATTGGCGTCTCACAGTTCCCAAGTTGTCACCATATCCCGCGTGTAGATAAGTTCATCTCTATTAGTGTAATTGATTATCAGTGAACATGTTTGTAGAATATTGACAATTGTTAGCAGCTGAAATATGATAAAAAGCTAACCCAAGGGAGGTAAGCACTGAGAAAAGCAATAGCGGCAGTATTGGTGGCGGTACTTTTAGCATCAGTCCCGCTGCTAGGCTGTGGGAGAATTTTGACAGGTTCAGGGAATCTCCAGACCAAAGAATATACTTTTAGGGATTTTACCAGCGTCGAAATCAGTAGTGCCTTTGAATTTCATATTAGCCAGGCTAGTTCATATAAGGTCAGCATAACTGCGGATGATAATGTGTTTGAAAAACTAGAGATTATCAAAGAAGGCAATACTTTAAAGATAGCTCTCAAGCCAATGATTATCCTTGGGTCGGCAACTTTGGAAGCTGAAGTTACTATGCCTCAACTTCATGGCTTGGCGGTATCCGGAGCATCATGTGGTACTGTCTCTGATTTCTATTCTGCTGATAATTTAGACCTCAACGTTTCCGGAGCTAGTAAGGTTACCGGTGATATCACAGCCGGCGACGCAGACTTTACGGTAAGCGGTTCCAGCACTGTTCAGTTGGAAGGTTCTGCCAATGACATAGTCGCTAATGTAAGTGGTGGCAGCCGTTTCAAGCTTGGTGGCTTTATAGTCAATAATGCTAGTGTCACTTTTAGCGGCGCCAGCACTGGTACTGTAAATGTGAGTGGTAAACTTGATGCTAATCTAAGCAGTGCCTCAAAACTCTCGTACCTTGGCGAGCCTACAATAGGCAACATCAACATATCTGGCGCCTCTTCATTTAAAAAAGAATACATTTAACGAGAAAGAGGAAAACTTCGCTAATGTGATGAAGTAACCCACGTAGAGGCCTAGTACCTCTGGATACGGCTAATCCTTTCTCTTATCCAGTTTCTTTTCCTTTGACATTGCTTTCGTACGCTTACCTATTTCATCAGCTTTAGAGAGCAAATAGACCATGCCGCCCAGGCACACAAGGAAAATGCCTATGCCGATAGGTGAACCCCAGTGCAGTGCCAACCATAGATTTTCCATTTCTCCCTCCTTTTATTGAACATTGACTTTTATGCTCGGATTATATACATGGGTCTAAAGAGAACGCAAAAGAGGATACGCCGTCAAAACCTATTTCGCAACAAATTCTTTTCTGGGGTATTGCACTAAACGCCCGATTGTGCAGGTCGGAATGCTAACTAAGATGATGAGTCCCCCACAATAACTGCCAGCCGCCTGACATCATTATCGGCTCTCATTGCCTCTATGTCTGGTTTGAATAACTCCATTTTCCATACTCTAGTACCCGCCAACTCGGGAAGTCAAATCAAGCAGAATAGAAACTCACTTAACAATGATTGGGAGCACTATCCCAATCATTAAAATAACCAGGGCAAGGCTCCAGGAGGCTATAAACGCATAAAACAAGTTTCCTGGTTTTCCGTTCTCCTCAATAGTGAGTTTTCGATATTGTTTGAGGTATTTAAGCATGTATAACCTTAACAACCAGTAGTTGATCTTGATGCCATGCCTGGATAAAAAAACGTAATCTTCAAAGTAAAAACGACGCCGCAAATGGCACTAATTATTACCAGAACAAGGTACTCAGGAATCATATTCACCTCTTAAGTTTTTCAGCGCCAATTCTAACTCAGGTATATTTTCACTATTTGCCATCCGCCAACAAAGGATACATTCCATAAGGGGTGCATGACAAGGGCGAGCCACCATAAACGCCCTCTCCACAACTTGAGGTAGAATATGCCAATCAATGCGTCACCCGGCAAGCGCCAAATCGTGGCAACCGCAGCATAGAATTGATGCAGGATAACCCAGCATACTGTGCCTGTAACTAACCCTCCGTTTCCGAGAGATCGTTTGGCAAGGCCTCTAAATACAACCTCTTCTGCCACTCCGGCGAGAGCAGAAAGCAACATGTGAATAATGAGGGCGCTCGAAGACTCAGGGGCTCCTATGCCCCTGTGCAAGTCTATAGCTATGTATGTTGCCAGTGCCGGGCCGCAGAGAAGCAGGAAAGTCCACAACAAGCTACGAGGTGTTTCTACGGCGTGTAAAAAATGCGGTAGAGGCAGAGTTCGCAGCTTGTCTCTTGCCTGAACAGTACTTTTTACTGCCGTTTCAAGTGTCAAAACCTTATCCCCCATTCTGCGAGATGCTTGCCCATTAATCAACAGGCCAGCCCTTGCTCCAGTAGCTCTATTCTATGCCCAGAGTTCTCCCGTAGCAAGACGAGCAGCCGGTAAAGCCACGGGCAGGACATTACGGACACTGCTTAAGTAGAAGGGGGCCTCACTAAAATCCATAGTCCAGTGTTACACTCATGGGAGCAAGTCTGCCCCCCTCAGTAAACAGCCCACCCTATTGTTTGCAAGCTTCCATCGCTCATGATAAGTCGCATGTCCCAATTATGAACCAGTTGCCTCTCCTCTCAGCCTCATTCTGTTGGAAGAAACTTTCCATTGACATATCCCACACCGCAGTTCTAGAATAGAGTTACCCTGCAAGCTGTTGTAAAGACTGATCACATGAAGTGGACTGATAACCATATCAGAGTTTTGCCTTT
>CAZDXE010000097.1:0-2750 GCA_964509565.1 uncultured Dehalococcoidales bacterium
ACTGGTATCTTTATCTGGTCGTGTTTTTGGCAGATGTTGATTGGTTCCCAGTAAGAATCTCGTGAGGGATGCTTAATCCAGTTCTTGTAATATTCACATTTGACGCCAGCGTTATCATCCAAGGATATTAAGGGAAGATGCCACGGGTCTAATTTAAGAGGGTTGTTCATCTTCCTGGCATTCATCTCATAGGCCCATACTCCCATTGTATTCATACAAAAGGCATTATTATTGTAGATACATACACCGTATCTATCCGTTGATATAATACCCGGAACGATGCATTTAAGGTTGGGATGGTTCAGCGGTGCCACAGCCCACTGAGTGTAACCATAATAGGATTCTCCGGTCATGCCAATATTTCCGTCACACCACGGCTGGCTGGCAATCCAGCTGAGGGTGTCGTATCCGTCGTTTGCCTCGTTTACCATAGGCTCAAATGTGCCTTCAGAGGCATATTTTCCCCTGACATCCTGAGCAACAAACACATATCCCTTTTTGGCCCAGTATTTACCGTGTGTAACCATGGCACAGTAAGTTTCACTTTTGCCGTAAGGTAAACGTGTGAGAACAACAGGAAAGCTGCCATCATCATCAACATCTGGCTTGTAAATGTCGGCATACAGCCTGGTTCCGTCACGCATAGGTACCACAACATTCTTCGTTACTTTCACCTTTTCATAGGTATTCGGCGTGCTGGTTGGTATTGACATGAACGGCAAGCGGAAACGCTTTACGAAAAAATCCTCGTATAGCCTGGTAATACCCCAGGAAAGGTCGGCTAAAAAGCCCTGTTTTATAGATTTGCTCATTACACACTCCTTTCAAGTTTCAAGATTATCGTAGCATATTAGGTTAATATTCCCGCCCATAACGGTGGAGGTGGCAATGATAGTGGCTATCGCTTTTCCACTTGCAAAACCTGCAAGTCTCTTTCAAGCCAGTTTACATCATCACCACCCTCACTTACCTTTTCCACCCCGGGTTGAATTATCTCGTGAGGCTATCTATTCTTTGCTCAGAATTTATAATATCATTCCCACTTTCTTATGTATCTTTATGCCCCACTCATTCATTATCTTGAAGTATATTCCTCTTTCCTCTTTGTCAAACACCTCTGGAGGGAATACTCCTGTGTGCTTCACCTGCCCCCTCAACATCATTAGCGAAAACTGAGCTGCTGAAACTGCGGTAGCATAAGATATATCGCTTGCCCCTGGAATTCTTTCACAGGCTGCTGTAGCACTTGGTCCTTCTGACCATAGCTGGTAATGCAAATCCTTGCCCGCCTTTTTGCCGTAAACATCCACTGTGAGTATCAATCTACTCAGGAGCTCTCCATTCTTTATCATATCCACCAGTTCCTTCGCCTTGGGCGTAGCAGGTAACAATTTCAGGAAAACCTTGCTCGGAGCTATTTTCTTACCATCAACTTCAATAGGGTCTTCGCTCATTAATTTGAGGTCTATAATCGACTTCCACAGCATGCTTGCAGGCTCGCCCATCTTGAAATCCACGTATTTTACTGGTTTACCAACAAACTTCGGGATTGTTAATGGTTCTTCATGGCTATGGTAATACACTTTTCCTTTAGTACCTATAGGCATGGGGAAATCGTATTCCTCTTCCCCTGTGAATGGCGCCATCTCCTTGTAACCATTGTCCCATATCACAGCATTTGAGCTAAGGTCTTCCAGATAAGTCTGCGGCTGCCATAAAACGACCGGTTTTTCAGATTCGGTTATAGCATAATCTTTTATCCTTATGCTATCGATTTCATCCAATTCATCTGCAGCTTCCTTAGCCATTATGTCAGTAGTACCAGAATCAGAACCAGCTAAAATTAACGCTTTAATAGAAGCATCTTCCCATTTCTTAGCATATTTCAATTGCTCTACTGGGATATTTTTGTTCCCTCCGGGAAAGGCTCCGTTGCCTGCCATATCCAGATAATTTACTTTTGCCCCACAACAAGCTTCCATTATGCGGTCATTAAAAGCGGGTAAAGTTGCGTTTACTACCAGGGCAAACTCCCCGTCTTTCATAAACGCCATCATGTTATTTGTATTACTGGCATCTATCTTCCCTGTCTTTAGTTTCTTGCTCTTGTTTGTTTCTACAATTTCACTCATTCTACTGGGGTCAATATCACCCAAAACAATTTCATCGACATCGTCAGTTCTCGATAGCACCCAGCTTATTACGGCGCCTTGTGCACCTGCTCCTATTATTAATACTTTTTTCAAGATCGTTCCTCCTTTTTATTTGTTTCTAAAGTTTCTTGCCTTTCCAAATTCCCAGCAGTTCAACGAATTACGAGATAGTCACTTCTTTGGAACATACTTCACTAAACTTCACAGGAGCGCCCATATCAGCCATCAATTTCAAGAAGTCTCCTGGATCAAGACATTCAGGTGCTATGACTCCCTTCGGTGCATCGCCTTTCAGACACATCTTCGCTCCTACAATCGCTGACAGGGCAACACCAATCCTTGTCGTTCCAAATGTCCTGTAGAGTCTCAGAGTTTCTTCAGGAGTTGCAGAAGGCCGCATTAACTTATATGTGACATTTTCCCCTGCTTTAGCTCCCTTTATTTCTATTACCATGAAATGGGCAGATTTGCGAGGAAGTTTGGCGGTGCTTTCAGTTTCGCTAAGGAATGTGCCAACAGGATGGCGCACCAATTTCATTAAGACATCTATCGGTTCAACCTTGACACCTTTCACATCTATAGCTCCCCGTTTTGCAA
>CAZDXE010000098.1:0-2644 GCA_964509565.1 uncultured Dehalococcoidales bacterium
CCTGTATCAAAAGTGTAGTTTTATTAAGAGAGGCACTTGAGAAGGCAGGAAGGCCAGGGCTACCTGTGATGAATTCTATAGCCACAGCGGTATCAGACCAGGGGAAGATTGCCGGCAGCCAATTTGGGCTCAGGCTCTCGGATGGCTGGCTTATCGGGGCGATGGCTGAGATGAAGGTTAATTTTGAGAGGTTGAATGAGATTGCCTATGTTACCAGCCTGGGTGGGCATGTTGTGGCAGAGACTACTCCCATTCTGGGTGGGTATTGTGGTGGCCCGGAAGGAACTGCAGTGACTGTTGTGGCTGACCATATACAGGCAATACTCGTATTCCGCGGCTCGTGCCAGGATAATGGCACACCACATGCCATGTATTCTTGTGAATCGCCGAGGGTATGCTTGATGGCAATGACTCTGGCTACCCAGGGAATAGCCAGGAATAGCCACTTTCCGTTAATTAATATTTCTAACATAGCTGCAGGGCCGGAGACTGAGATGGAGTTTTATGAAAACGCTGCTCGTGTAATCGCAGCTGTTGTTTCTGGCAGTGCCGGTGTGGAATCTCCCGGTGGTGCTAAAAACGCCATTATAGACCATCTTAGCCCGCTGATAGCCAAATGGACTGCAGAAGTTGCTCATGCGGCACCCGGGATGAAAAGGGGTGAAGCGAATGAGATAGTAAAAAGGCTTTTGTTGAAATACGAAGGCAATATTGACAATCCTCCTCAAGGCAAGAGGTATCAGGATTGCTTCAACATAAAGACGAGAGAGCCTGGCAAGGAATATTCAGCATTATATGAAAAGGCTAAGGAAGAGCTAACTGGTTATGGGTTGAAATTCAAATATTAGTTTTTCTTCATACATATGGGAGTTGCTGACCACATAGCTAACATTGAGTTATGTGCTCAGCAAGCTCTCTTTCGATACGGGATGAGCCAGGAGTGGCAATGATTGATACAGCAAATAGGGGTAACAGGAACACGAATACCTTATCTATTATTTTAACCTCCATTTGTATGAGCACTGTATACTGGTGTTTTATATAATGCTATCCTTACGGGTAGAAGAAATGTAAGTTACAAAATCAACGACGAGTTAATTTAACCGTATGTACGGAAAAATTGACATATAAGGAGGCTGTTAAATGGAATATCCAGCTAGTGTAGACTTGAGAGACCCTGTTCAGAAATACAGTAAAGCATTTGCCACTGAGGAAGATTTAGCAATAGCAGAAGCGATGCACGAATTCGTAGACCGAGAAGTCATGCCTCGTCGACTGGATTTAGATGGTGGTTTTCACCGCGATCGAGAGCTGGCCGAAAAGACCCTTCACGAAATCAGGAAGAAGCTCGTGGACCTCGGGTGGCAAAGAGCATGGTTCCCAAAGGAATATGGTGGGCTGGGAATGGACTCCCGCATAACTAATGCTATTTTTACAGAGGAACTGTCGCGGGGAGACCCGGATATAGCCGAACATTTTGGTACGGCTGTATGGGGCCTTCAAGCAGCTATGCTCGTGAATAATGAGACAGTATTGAAGAGGTTTGCTCCTATCTTCTGTGGTAGCGAGGTTTGCGATGGTTGTTTTGCCATGACGGAACCTGCCGGCGGCTGTAACGTTGAGGATGTTTATTGCCAGCATGGACGCACCATTCAAACGAGAGCTGAGCTCAAAGGCAATGAATGGGTAGTAAATGGACAAAAGTTATGGCCTGGCCCTATCATCGACTCCATAATTTATAGCACAGCTTGTACTATAGATCCTGAAAAGGGAGATGATGGAATAGTCGTTATCGATGTCCCCAAAGGCACACCGGGGTTATCGTTCAGTAAACCGGAAGAACTGATGGGAAGAGTATGTACAGCAAAAAATGGGGCTATTTTCTATGATGATGTAAGAGTCCCCAAAGAATATTGTAGTGGAGCACCTGGAGGACAAGGGGCCTGGGTTCTTAAGCAGATGGTATCCGCACGTTTTGATAGTGCTCCTGAAGCGCTAGGTCCAGCTCAAGCCTGTCTCGAAATCGCAATAGATTACTTAAAAGACAGGTATATTGTGGGCAAACCGGTTAGAGATAGATCGCTTATTGCTGCTACAATTGGTGAAATGGCTATGAAAATTCAAGCGGCCAGGAGTTACTACTTGAACGTTGCTTATATGTTTGATCACCCTGAGATATACGGAGACCCGATATCACTTCAACAGGTTGCAAGAGCGTCTGCTTGTAAGAATTTTGCAACCGAGATAGCTGAGTGGGTTTGCAGGCAAGCTATGGGATTAATGGGGTCTTACGGTTACTCCACCGGTGCCCATGTCGAAAAATACCTCCGAGACCTGCCAATCATTCGTATTTGGATGGCTGGTGTCCATGGCGCTATGTTAGATACGGCGCGTGGGGAGTATCCTTTTGAATCCTGGTAAGTAAGAGAAACCGGTATTTTTGACTGGCTGGAATACACAGGTAACACTGGGCTCTGGGTTTTGGCTAGCCCCGCTTCAATATGATCCACAGGGGTAAGGCAGAGAAGAGCTTGGAGCGGGTTAGGAGGCTTCTCACAGCAACCAATACCAGGGTGTTTCAACTACGGTTGTAAGGCTACAGGGCCTATATTCTATCGCGCTTCACGGTACCGAAGGCCTGTCT
>CAZDXE010000099.1:0-2623 GCA_964509565.1 uncultured Dehalococcoidales bacterium
CCTCTTCAAAATTCTGGATACTTCTTTATCGACATCTTCAGGAAGAGGCTCAGGTTTATGCGTAGCCAGGATTTCCTTTACTTTTTCGTTCGCCAGCTTACCTATCGACTCAATGCCTTTTTTCTCCCATGTTTCAAGGCTGTCTATATCTAGCCTCGACATCCATCTTTCCCTGAAATGCTCTAAGGTATGCTTTTCACCCAGGAAATTGCCGCCAGGGCCAACTTTGCGAATGACATCCACGGCCATAGTGGCATCACTCACCTCGAAGCCCCGGACGAACCTTAAGACATAATCCACAATCTCGTTATCAATGACCATCGCCTCTGGAGATGTGGTTCCCCCCAATCCTCCCAAACCAAGAACAATGTCAGGAACAGGCTCTGTTAGCATTTGTGTTATGAATGAGCTAACCCTATGATGGCCAGATTGCCTGGCTAGAAGTTTAGAAGCGCCGTAAAAAATTGGCCTCTCATCAGGTAAGCCATAATAGCGGGCTAACTGTCCAAGGCCCAGTTCCATAAGTGGGCCCTCCGGGGACCCACTTCCTTCCCCAGTTTTGAAATTCATGGTGCCGGCGCCAACCGAGTAGACTACCGGCGCGCCGGGATTAGCCAATTCCTGGATAACCAGGCCACCAAGAAAGTCAGCATTGGCAACAACCATCGTGCCTGCTGGCGTAGCAGGGCTCGTCGCTCCTGACAGAGGTAAAGGATATATAACAACTGGAATGCCAGCTTTGCCAAGTTCTATGGCGCCTTCCGTTATTCCCTTGTCGTATGTGAGAGGGGAGAAAGGGCACTGAACTGCCGAAATAATAGGCCTTGCCCTAAGTCGTTTCTCATCACCAACGATTGCAGTCGCAATTTCAATTTGATATCGAGCGACCACAGCATTCATTGCTTCGTCTTCAACATGTTTCTCTGTGTTCCTTAGACAGGTACACATGGCAACAAGGTCTTGCATGGGGGCCGGCACATCTGTGGGAGTCAGCATTACCCAGGTAAGCTGAACATGATCGAGGTAATCAGCTATCACTGCACAATGAGCAACATCTTCAGTCGTGGAATATCTGCGCTCACCAGTTTCCCAATCCAATATAAAGGGCGGGTCTCCATCCGCACAGAAATGTGGCTGTTTTTTATTCAGCACAAAGTCATACTTTGGATTTCTGGCGCCATACGTTATGGTCTTAGGGGTTGCCTTCAATGCTTCCTCAACTAAAGTTTTGGGAATACTGGCATAATTCTTTCCATAATCGACTTTCGCCCCAGCCTCCTCCAGTATGGTGAGCGCTTGCTCGCTCATAACCTTGATGCCGACTTCCTCCAAAACTTCTAATGAAGCACCATGAATAGCCTCTATCTCTCCTTTCGAGAGAAAACTTACTACAGGTTTACTCATGCTCTTGATCCTCCTCAGGTTAATTTCCCATGGTTCACGGGAGCTTGCTACATACTATCACACACACGGTAATAATAAATACCACAGCTCAGCTGAATTTCATCAGGCAATTCAACAATATCACACTTTCAGTACTCTTTCCCATTAGATCATCGATGTCGAGGGAAGAGAACCGATGGTTTCACTCACCTTGGAATAATGGGCAAAGTAATGTGCGAAGGGTATTTTTTATCATGGTAAATCGTTTGCGTCGCCTTTATCACTTTATCATCCATGCCGAATTCATTTCCCGTATTCGGGTTTCTATCCCACCTGTTGAAGTTACTGCTGGATATCTCCACTCTTATCCTGTGCCCCTGTTTAACCACGTAACTGGTTGCCCTCAGGTCGATAGTATATTCATAGACTTTTCCAGGCTCAATCAAGGACGCCTCACTATCAGAATTACGATACCTGGCTCGAACTATGCCCTCCTGTATCATATGAGCATAGCCATCGGGGAATACATCGACCAGTGTTGCGGTGAAATCAGTATCTGTGGCAGACGAAGCAGCAAATAGAGTTACATTTATTGGCCCTGTTATCTCCAGTTCTTTGTCCAGCTTCGGCATGGTGTAAACGAGCACATCTTTTCGCTTCTCTACTGAAACTCTATCTTTTAGCTCCTTTGCCATAGACCACATCCCTGTTTCCAGCGATATTGTAACGGGGTCGTTCGGGTCATACACATAATTATCGGCAAGGCTATCGCCTGGGTTCCTCATATCCAGCAAGCCATCTCCATCTAATGTATTTGCATGGCCTTTGCTGTGGAGGTAATACCTGGTATATTTGGTCCTTGCCAGGGGCCATTCATCCTCATATCTCCACTTATTATCGCCTATGGTGAATATTTCCACGCGGGGTGTTTTACCAAAGCCATTATCCATTCCCTTGAGCCAGTAATCAAAGAACCGTTGTATCCTGTCATACGTCCAGGCTTCCTTGCCTATATCTATTTTGCCGATTCTATGAGTGTTCATAGGAGTTATTTCATGGTCAATGGGTGCAATTAACAACCACTGGTTCTTTCTGGCTTCAGCGCTATCACTGTTTCCTTTAACTGCAATCCAGCCGCTGATAGTTCCAGCCACATAAACGTCATACCAGCCACCCCAGTGATAGACTGGTATCTTTATCTGGTCGTGTTTTTGGCAGATGTTGATTGGTTCCCAGTAAG
>CAZDXE010000100.1:0-2481 GCA_964509565.1 uncultured Dehalococcoidales bacterium
TGTGAGTTTCATACTTGGTTGTCGCCAGCTATTTCTTGCGACGACTCTCCACAACCAGATAAAAATAACGAGTTCCGATAAGAAAACTATACTGCTGACAATAGGATTTTGCATAAATCACTGAGTAAACAATGATGCACCAGACCAGATGAGAAGACCAAATAATGAGAGCAAAGAGAGGTTCAAGATTACTCTATACATCTTCCCGATGATTTTATGTTTCCTTGTATAATAGAATAACCACTTCTCAATGGAATAAATGACTGAACACCCTAGTAGCAACCAGAACGGAATGAAGCTACTAATCAAAACGCTGATACCCCATCCCACAAGCGAAAGGGCAAAGACTAACGACAAACTGAGCAACCAGCTCTTATTCTTAGAGGGTTTTTTGAACATTTGTTATCCTGATTTCAATTACTGTTCTTAAATTTGATATTACGCTTCATATTATTTTATTCTGCTGTTCACCTGGTAAAAGAGTATACCACCATAATCACTGGGGATGAAGGGTTAGGAGAGCCCGTCCGTTCGGCAGTTGGCATAGTCTTGGCATGGTGCTGAGATATACCAGTCAGTGAAGTTTGACGATGATACTACTGGCAAAGCAATCGACGAACTTGTCGAGCTACTATTAGTTAGTACCCCCACCATCCTCCTGGAGGCTCAGGGCCTAACGCAACGACGACAAAAAACACTATAACCAAAACAGCCAGTAGCCCACCGAACACTGAACCTTTCTCCAACTTGCATTTGAATGTACAGCTTACCCAATGAGGAACAATAGCCATTAACAGAAGAATGGTTCCTATGACAATGGATACTATATCTACAATCAGTTCACTACCCAGCCCAGATTCAGCGAAGTATTCTAACCCCGTTATTGCTCCCAAAATTGAGAAAAGACCAAAGAAACCGCTAACCCATCGCAACGCCTTGCTATAGGTAGCCTTTTCTGTAACATCTTGCCCTATCGTCAGTTGGCGACCACACTCAGGGTAAAATTTCGTATCCTTGCTTATCTCCTTCCCACAATTAGAACAAAATAGGATAAGTTCTAGCGAGTTGCAATGGGCTGTGCTTGCTCACCACCACGGCACCCCCCGAGGCGGGGACAAGCCCCGCCACTACTCCCGTTTCCCGCAGGCGAGGATAAACCATGCCACTACAATAAGGCAGAGGCTTAAGCTGGGGAATAACCTCTCGAAATCATGAGTATCCGCACCATCTCAATATGGACAGAGCCAGGATTTTAGTTGTCTGCACTAACTGCCCGATATCCACGAACTCATCTGCCTTGTGAGCCATTGTGTTATCGGGGCCTATGGAAATGGTGGGGATTTTTGAATAGTTTATTATATGAACTGCATCGGTCATAGTGTCCCATCCTACCAGTTTGGGTTGAATGTTTAATTCGCGCGCTGCCTCTGAGGCGGTTTTGATTATGGGCTCATTTTCATCGATTTCTGCGCCATACATATAGCCACCTTCAACTTTCGGCGGATGTGCTTTCATCCATGGGTCGGTAGCTGCAACGCTCATTATCTTCTCTTCTATTTCACCCTTCAGGTTTGAGACTATCTGAAGCTGCCAATATAAGAGCAAAGGATTTCAATTGGAGTGAAGGAACAGCGATTGTTCTTGGTAAGGGGAATAAATATCGCAAGGCTATTGCTGGCAATGGAATCGTGAAGACCTGGTTTGAGCATCATGATAGTCTTGAGCGAAGTGCTGCAGGAATCAAATCTATGCTTTGGAAACTAGCTAATCAGACTGGCATCCATTGCAACCCTCATTCGTTCCGTAGGGGGTTCTGTGTACACCAGGTCAAGTCGGGACTATCAACTAGGGTAGTTCAAGCCTTGGGAAGTTGGGAACAACTCACAATCGTTGAACACTACTCCAAATCCCTTACCTTTGAGAATGCCCTGAACATCTACCACAAGATTAATGGTGCTTGAGCATATTATGAACCTGGGTATGGGGTTAGGGCATACTGAGTAATTGGAGTTCGAGGGTTTGACTTATCTGAAAGTTACTATGGCTTAGAGCGAGTCCATAGCCCAATCCAAAGGGGGGTACCCTCTATTAGTATATAGATACCTGTGTCTGACTTGTGGGAATTTTGGAGCTTTGTCGGGATTGACCAGCAGTAAATGACTAACTGCTACCTTCATATATCCTCCACCTGGGGGAGGCTCTTATTGCTAACAAGCAGGAAAAAATATGACCATAAAATCAATAACCACCACATGCTCCGATTCTTTTTTCTGATAACCCAGTAACCCGCTGGAATGGGCGCTAGTAATCCAATCACAAATCCTGTGCCACTCAGTGTATCCTCGGATACGTAAGGGTCTGCTAGTAGCATGAGAGCAGCAATAATCCATATTACAAATAAAGTACCCACCCATGCCAGCACCATGGTCCAGTTCAGGTGTCTTTCAAACCAATTGACATGTGTCCTTTGCTCTACGCCAC
>CAZDXE010000101.1:0-2473 GCA_964509565.1 uncultured Dehalococcoidales bacterium
CAACCTTCGCACCTGCCTCCTTTAGCGTATCGAGAGCCTTTTTGCTCTCGACTTTGATGCCTGTGTTCTCCAGGACCTTTAGTGAGGCAGCATGAATAGCCTCTATCTTGTCTTCTGGTAGAAAACTTAGCCTGGGTTTAATCATCATTCGATCTCCTTTCTATATTTAGTTTACACAACCTGCACGCCAGTGCAGATTGTGTAATAGTTCTCTGTCTGAAGTTTGTGACACGGCGTTTATTATAGCATATTCCTTTTTATTAGCGCGCTCTGATTAGCCCTGTAACAATAAACTACGAAATAGATATTTCTCTTGACGATACCTCGTGCAAGTTCAACGGAGCGCCCATGTCGGCGCTGATCTTGAGAAACCTTACAGGATCAACGCACTCAGGGGCGATTACTCCATGCGGCGCTTCTCCGCTCAGGCACATCTTTGCAGCTATGACCGATGGCAGGGCTATCATAATCTCGGCAGTACCGAACTTCTTGAATAGCCATACGTTTTCATTAGCAGTCATGGAGGGCATGGATAATGTGTAGTGCACCTTTTCTCCAGAGCTGGTTCCTTTCACTTCTACAATAAGGACGTAGGCGACTGTGGCAAGAAACCTGGCTATTTCTTCGTTTTCGACAAGGAATGTACCTACCGGCTGTCGCACCAGTTTCATCAACACGTGTATTGGTGCTACTTTGTTTCCCTTTACATCTATCGGCTTATAGCTGGCGAACCCCATTTTCACAAGTGCGCCTGCTATGGGGTCTATGGGGTATTTGAAGTCGCAGTATCTGATGCCTTTGCCGATGAAACGGGGTAGGGTTATGGGTTCTTCGTGTGAGTGGTAGGCAACCGAGGCCGGTCCAACCGGCTCGGGGAAGGGATATTCCTCAGAGCCGCTAAAGGGAGGATATTCTTTGTATTCTCCGTTCTCGAACACTGTCGATTTGGCGGCGTAATCGGTAAGTGCTGTCTCTGGAGACCATGTTGGCTCCCATCCTCTGACTACATCCTCAGGTTTCCCCAGAGCTCTGCTGCCAATCTTAACTCGTATCTCGTCCACTTCATCCAGTTTGTCACAGGCATATCGCGCCATCACATTGGTGATTCCAGGCGAGGCTCCGCAGCCGGTAAACGCAGTTAAGCCAGCCTTCTTGAATGCGTTATCGGTTTTCGCAAATTCACTTTCGCTGTCAAAAAAGCCGGCAGCGTCGACATAGTGCGAACCGGTGTTTAATGCAGCTTTTATTATGTTCTCGTTAAATTCAGGCAATGTCAGGTTGATAATGACATCCGCTCCGCTGGCAGCTTGCTCGATCTCCTCGATTTTGCTGGCATCGAGCTTCACAACAGTGACCTTGTCGCTTTTGATTTTCTCTTTCACCCTGGTGGCTAAATCTATATCTATGTCACCCAGCACAATCTTTGAGACATCTTCCTGCCTGGATAGAATCGAAGCACAGGGACCGCCCTGCGCGCCAGCTCCCACTACTAATACTTTTCTGTCTTTCATCTTATTTCCTCCTTTTCCTCCTTTTCCTTGTATTCCAGGCTACCGTCGCCTGCTTAATGGTAACATATCATCTATTTTCGCAATTGTCGATATATTGTCTCTTCAAAAATATTCCACACAGGAACTTTCTTCATGTATTCTTCGAATAGATTACAGGCTCTGTAATATCTTTATCTGGGAATTTCCCCTGCCGGCTCACAGCGAACTGTCTTGGGCATTCTTTGGGTTTCGCAATGGTGGTAAACTCAGTTCATACCATTACCAATATCAAACTGGATGCATAGGCATCTTTCTATGGTAAAATAGCTTCAAAAGCTCCTTGTTTAGCCACATTAGACAGGGCTAATTGGAGGGACCCAATAGGTGAAAAGACCAAGGAGACACTGAAGCTTCAATTCGATAAACGGCTGAGGCTAGAATTCCACGGGGCCAAGATTACCTCGGACGCAGGACTGCTGGCTTATCGAGAACTGGATGAGGTGCTGGGACTAACGGAGATGGCACCGATCTATCTTCAAGAGGCCCGTGGTGGTAGGGTGGATCGATACAAGAAGAGAGGAATACGGCTGTTGTTCAGGGGAGATGCTGCCTTTGCCAAATCCGAGGTATACGACTACCTGGAGCCACGAGACATCGGATACGCTATCCGGCTTCCCGCCAACGAGGTGCTGCAGGAGCATATCAAGCATCTACTGAAGCGACCGGTTGGGCGACCACCTAAGAAACCAATCATTTGGTACCACGACTTCCAGTATCAGGCAAAGAGCTGAGATCATCCCAGACGGGTGGTGGCCAAAGTGGAGTGGCACCGGGGAGAGCTATTTCCCCGAGTAGGCTTTGTCGTGACCAACCTCTCTGTTAAACCTGAGGGTATGGTGCACTTCTACAACAGGCGGGGGACAGTTGAACAGTGGATTAAGGAGGGCAAGTATGCCCTAAATTGGACCAGGCTCTCCTGCCAC
>CAZDXE010000102.1:0-2459 GCA_964509565.1 uncultured Dehalococcoidales bacterium
CCAAGAGCCACGAAAGCCATAATTGGAAACCAGATACCCCATATTTTGCCAATGGTATCGTCTGAGGCAACGGCAAGCCATACTGACAGGCAGACCAGCCAGTTACAACCGATGCCCTTGAGAAAGAGCGGCCAAAATCCTTGAGACACTTTTGCTTCAGCAATGCCAATAGTACTAGCCAACCATGGGTCTTTAGCTATTAGGCCGGTTAGATAGGCTAAGAAGAAAGCCACAAAGAGTGAGCCTATGAAATTACCGATGTAAGACACCACCCAATTCCTGGCACAGGCAGTCCATTTTACTTTCCTGGCCAGCACTGCTGGGATACAACAAGCAGTGTTCCCTGTGAATAATTCGGCGCCGGCGATCACAACAAGCATCAAGCCTACAGGGAACACAGCACCAAAGATAAATTTTTGTAATCCAGGATTTGCTTCTTTAATACCTGGCACGCCACCACCAACTATAATGGCCAACAGCCCACCAAAGGCTATAAACGCCCCTGCCAAAAACCCCAGGGTTAGTAACTGGCCCCACGTCAGGTTTGCCTTAGAACAGCCGACAGCATCAATCGCCGCAACTGTATCTTTAGGTGTTTTAAAAGACATTCTCTAGTTTCCTCCTTTTCTTATGTTCTTATTATACGAGCGCTCAGTATATCAATATCCTGTGGAAATGTCAAAGCTAATCACTTCTACACTGACTTATGCGGAAAGTAATAAGATAACAAGCACCCAGGGCAAAGAACAAATAACATGAACTTGCCCTGAGTGCAATCGATAGCAGGCAAAAGCTAAAGTGATTTTTCCTATTATGCCAGATTATGCTGCCGCTCCTTTAGCCTTATGCAATGCATTACTAGCAGCATCAGTCAGCTGGTAAGCCAGGGGAGAAGCAGTAAGCCACGGATGAGTGCCCATGGGGAAAAGAGCTACCTGCTCCATGGTCATCCCATTCACTATGCAAGCTGCCAGAATATTACTAAATTCGCCTGCGGTCATGGCGCAGCAAGCGCAGCCTCCAAGCAACTTACCAGACTTGCGAGCAAATATAAGCCTGACCCTCATCGGTCTGGAGTCTGGCATAGTACCCGGGTGTTTGGACGCTGCTTCAGCCTCGCCCACAACGATATCATGGTAGCCGATCTTAGCCGCTTGGGTATCGGTTAGCCCGGCCATAGAAATGGCAGTTTCTCCGACGATTGTGGAAAAGACACCCAGAGTTCCAATATTCCGCCATTGGGGGCTATATAGATTCGCCGCGGCAATTTTGCCCTCGCGCGTTGCAATCGAGGCGAGCCGAAGGGGAATCGGTTCGCTGTTGAAGAAGGAGTACTTTTCGGCACAGTCACCGACAGCGAAGATATCAAAATCGGTAGTCCTCTGAAATTCATCAACCTTAATACCGCGAGTGGGGCCAATCTCCAAACCAGCTTCTTCCGCCAGTTTGGTATTTGGTTTTACTCCGATTCCTATGATTACCATATCACACTCGATTTTCTCACCACTTTCCAACGCAACAAACTCTACCTTACCAGCACCGCCAATAGATTTCACGGTATTACTCGTGGCGATTTTGACGCCCCTATCTCTCAGGGCATCTTCAACACGAACGCATAGCGCTTCAGGGCAAATTAACTGCAGACAGTGCTCCAATAGCTCCACTATAGTGACCTCAGGGCCTCGTTTGTGGCATTCGTCGGCAAACTCAATCCCGATGAAACCACCGCCAATAACCACTATATGTTTTGCGCTATCCATAGCTGAAGCAAGCTGTTCAAGATAGTCAAAATCTTTCTTCACGAACCAAACGTTCCTTTTATCTGCCCCTGGGATTGGCGGCTCCACAGGGTCTGATCCAGTAGCCAGTATCAATTTATTGTAGCCAATTATCTCCCCATCCTTGAGGGTAACTGTCTTGGCCTTGCGATCGATAGAGGCCACCTTACCATGCTTTAGTTTGGCATCACCCAAAAGTTTGTCGGGCATTATGTTTTTCTCAACATCGCCTAGCGTGCCGTAAATATAAGGTATGCCACATGGGACCAGGATCTTTTTCTCCGGGCGAATAACGATTATGTCCTTCAGGTGCTGGTGCTTCTGGGCACAAATAGCAGTCTGAAGTCCTCCCGCACTACCCCCAACAATAACCAGTTCACTTCTAATCATTCTTTTAATCACTCCTTACTTATTTTTCTTAATACCCACCAGTATAATTAATCGTCTTACGGAAATCAAGGGCATTCCCTGGAGCAAATAAATGAGAATTTGGAGCGCCTCTGGGATATGGCAGAACATCCCATCAATAAACATAAATAAGTGAAAACTTATGAGGCTTCGGTAACATGATTTATGACGTAACAACTCCTATTTCGGTAACAGTTTATTTTGACGCAACACTTAGGTGATTTAGTTCAGATAGGTTAGTGACACACACAGAAGTTATGAAAGGACGTTATA
>CAZDXE010000103.1:0-2419 GCA_964509565.1 uncultured Dehalococcoidales bacterium
GGCCGTTAATGGTGGTTTTGCGTTCCCCCACGATGGTCAATTGGGGGTGGGTTGTGGGAAGATATGTTTGGCTCTTATCCAACAACACCATGCATAGGTGAAGTGAGACAGCAGGATCCCAAGAACCTCAAGCGTCCCAACTTGTCCTCTCGTATTTTTCGCCGTGCTGGACGTCCCATCCTGTGAACTCAACTCCGCAGTCACGAAAAACCTCGCTATCGCTAACATGTTCGCTAAAGAGACGATCCATAAGCCCGGTGGCAAACCCCTCTTGGCTACCGGCACATCCAGGGTAATGGTGACCTTAATCGTGCGCCTTGTCTCAACTTCTTTCTCCATTGAGTCTCCTCCTTAATGCTGCTCTGAGTTCAGCCTCTATAATATCATCACGAACTATACCATGAGTGTTACCTATGTATCTCAGCCTCCGCGAGGAGCACCCGGCTCGCAATGACCAACAACCGGCGATGATAAGTCCTCGAGCTCCAGAAACCCGATTCTGACTCACCTGAAAGAAAGATGTTATTATACCCCTGTAATTTTTATAAATCAGGAGGGGGTAAATGTCCCAAAACTTAGGGTTTATTGGTCTTGGGAAAATGGGGAAATGGATGGCATTAAATCTCATTAATGCTGGTTTCAATCTCACCGTTCACGACATAGATAAGGAACCAATGAATTTCCTTGCCGGTCGTGGTGCTGAAGCAGTCGATTCACCTGCCGCGGTGGCAAAAAAGTCCGACGTGATTATATTCAGTCTGCCCGATGCGACCGTTATAGACAGCGCCGTTATGGGAGAGAACGGGATAGTGCACGAGGCAAAAGAGGGACTGCTATTGGTGGACTGCGGAACCAGCGATTATTTATGGACCATAGACATTACCGCATCGTTACAAAAGCGCGGGATTCGTTTTGTTGACGCCCCGGTAACCGGACTGGAGTCAAAGGCAAAAGACGGCACTTTAACAATCATGTTCGGTGGCGAGGAAGCCATCCTGGAAGATATTCGACCAATGCTCAATGTTATCGGCAGTACGATAATCCACATGGGAGATATCGGTAAAGGACAACTGAGCAAAATGACCAATAACCTTATCTATGACATTAACATGGCTGCTCTTGCCGAGGTGCTCCCTATGGCGATAAAGCTCGGCCTGGACCAGGAGAAAATCGCTCTGCTCATCAACAACGGCTCCGGCCGCAGCTTTGCCTCCGAGTTTTTCCTGCCCCACATACTGGAAGGCGAGTTTGACAACAGCTACTCCATAGAGAAGTCATATAAAGACCTTGCAGCCGCTGCCTCAATTTCAGCGCAGAAAAAGATACCCTTACCTGTTTCTCATGCCGCTACCAGCACCTATCAGATGGCCCTGGCTGCAGGCCTGGGCAAGGAAGACAAAGGAGCCATAATCAAGGTGTTTGAAAAAATCAATGGTGTAGAATTCCGCAGTAAGCAGAAATAAGAACCTTTTAGGCATGAAAGAGGAGTAGATTTATGGAAAAATTGATTATCACCGTCGCCCCGACAGGCAACGTGCCCACAAAGCAGATGAATCCAAACGTGCCCGTGACCCCGGATGAAATAGCGGAGGATGTCCGCCGCTGTGCGGATGCCGGCGCTTCAGTTATCCACGTCCATGCCAGGGATTCTCAGCAAAAGCCAACGTTTGATACTGCCATATTCCGCGAAATCGTCGCTGGAATTAAGAGCACCTCCCCCGAGGTGATTATTCAGCTATCCACGGGCGCACGTGCCGGTAAAGACTGGGAGGCACGAATGAATCCCATACGCCTGCTCCCCGAGATGGGCTCCTTTACCACCGGCTCAAATAATATGCCGGGCATCATCTACGAAAACGCTCCGCAGTTTATCGAGGCACTCGCCGGGGTATACAAGGAGACAGGAGTGGTACCGGAGATAGAGGTGTTCGAAACAGGGATGATTCACAACGCCGTTTACCTTCAGCGCAAGGGGTATATCAAGGCTCCGCTACATTTCAATTTCGTGCTTGGCGTCCCCGGTTCCATGCCCGGTACGGTTAAAAACCTGCTCTTCCTTTCAGAGAGCATCCCACAGGGCTCGACCTGGACGGTGAGCGGCGTTGGAAAGACAGAAATCATTCTGTCAACGGCTGCCATTATCATGGGCGGCAACGTGCGTGTTGGCCTTGAGGATAATATCTTCATGCCCGACGGCTCGCCATCAAGCAATATCAAACTGGTAGAAAAAGTGGTGGCTATTGCCAGGGAAGTCGGCAGGGAAATTGCAAGCCCAGATGAAGCCCGCTCTATCCTGTCCCTCGACCCGAGCAGGAAGGACAGGATACTCAAATAAATATCACGGAGGCATGTTGTTATGCCAGGCAATTCTGTCAATATTCAGTTTCTTCCAATACAAGATGAGAGCAGGAAGGCGGGG
>CAZDXE010000104.1:0-2416 GCA_964509565.1 uncultured Dehalococcoidales bacterium
CACCGCCTACTACTCCATCCTTTATCTTAGTCAAATCTACCATTTCTGTAACCTCGCTTTTATGAATTATTTGCTAGTGCCGCAGGTATGGTCGAAATTTCCTGAGCACATCCTACTTTTTCATTCATTTTAGGTTAATCTCCTTACACAGGAAAAACTGAAGGTTAATTCTTCCGAATGCCCTACATCTTCTTTGAAATTTCTCCTACTCTTTCCGTTGAGAGGCTCTCCAGAATCCTGAATTAGCTTACCTCCAAACCATCCATGATTCTGAGGAGTCTCTCCGTCTTATCAACCCCCACCTACCAAAACTTTACAGTAACCTGCGTTTTTCTCACCTAGCAATACTGAAGCTCCATACCCTACACTAGTTATGTCGTGAAGCGGCTTTGTTTGGTGAACTTGACTCCTCTCTTTGCAAATTCATCAAGGTATTTCTTTGGAGACACGTTGGTTGATTCAATTGTCACTGCTCCCTTCTTGGATATCTCTCCGTGTTCTAACAGCTGAATCGATACAGACAATGGCAAACCTACATACGATCCATAGTCCATTGAAGCGGTTATAGGCTTGCCATCAAAGAATGGGTAAGGCATCTGGCTATGATATACGCTTCTTTTACCTATACCATTCTTATATCCGGTTATCTCTACGGACAATATACACTGAGGATTGAATCCAATTTTCCCTGCCAGCTTATAGGGATCTTCCCACTTCTCTGCACTTTGCCGTTTTATGTGTTCCATAACAACTTCAAAGGGTGATACCTTAACGCCGTTAATCTCAACTGGTTCTGCTTCGAAGATGCCGTTCTCCAGCAAAGCTCTTATGAGTGTCATCCAGCCATAATGCCATATTCCTCTGGCTACGACTCGCTTCACTCGCTTCTCTTTTATTATGGGGACTAAAGGAAGAGTTTCGGATTCCCAATGCATTACGATATATGTCTCTTGTTTGCCTATAGGTTCTGGAAACTCAAGTTCCTTGGGCAAAGCGAAAGGAGGGAGGTTACGGATGATTTTGCCTTTTTCCCAGTAAACCCTTGCGGCTGACCTGGGATCATATTGAGGAACGACGGAATATGTAAGGCCAACGGTACCATGAGTGATTGGCCTCCACATACCCCAGTAGATATCAATATCATCTATCTCATCCATCTCCTCACATCCCAGCATAGCCATTTCGCACGTAGTTGCACATCCTCCATTCCCTATGAGAATAGTTTTGCCCATTTTCTCCAGAGCGGAGGAGTAATATGCTGCCTTATCCAAATCCTCTAACATGCTCAGACTCACACCGTTTATTCCCACTTCCGTTGCTGCATCCATGAAGTTGTACGTATATTGATCAGGCAACCCATCGACAACATAGTCAGCGCCTTTCAATACTTTAACTATTTCGTCTTTCTTAGAGGCGTCCAACCTGACATACGAAAATCTCTTGTCGCCATCCATCAAGTTTATAACCTGCCTTGCTTTTCCTTCATCGAAGTCTGCAATAACTATCTCATCAAAATCACTTGTTTTATGCAGGTCGTATGTACAGGAAGCAGCCATGGCTCCTGCTCCTCCTAAACAAACTACTTTCATATTCGTTACCTCCTTATTATTTTAATCTTATTTTTGCTAAACTCTAATCCCATACCGGCCACTGTGCCGATAAATTGCCAGCAGAGCTGTCCACAACCATGAGCTTCTTGCCGCATAGCAAAGACCTATGAGCCTCTTCCTGCCCCTATCGCCATTTAGAAAACTGATTCAGGATTGTGCTAGCGCAAACGTTGCTTTACTTCAGATGTACCTTCAGGAAGCTCCAGTCATTCAACCAGGATACAGGGCCGCCTATTTCCTGCACCCAGCCCTCAAACTTATCAGTCCTGTAAGCAGAAATATACTCTGGTCTGTGCAGGAAGATAAGTGGCAAATCCTCAGCCAGAATGTCCTGCATCTCGTATAGAATCTCTTTCTTTGCTTCCAGGGTTTTCGCGCAGGAATTATTAACCCACAGTTCATTATAGCGAGGGTTATCGTAGTAAGTTGCGTTCCACCAATCCCCTCCAGAGCCCCAGCTAACCTGGTTCCGCCATACCCAATCTGACCATGGGTCGGGGGATGGTGAGGTAGTATACACCGATATCTCTAATAAATCATCCATCGGACGGTAGTAGTAATCCGCAAAAGTGTCCGGGTCCATTACTGCAACCTCAGTCTCTATGCCTATCGCCGGAAGCATCTCATTAATCAGAGTACATGTCTTAACCTCGGGTTGGAATGCCGCTGAGGTCGCCAGGCCAAAGACAAGGTTTTCACCAGTGGTCGGGTCATTCCTTATCCCATCTCCATCGGTATCCAGATATCCAGCTCCATCCAGAATGTCATTAGCTTTATCAGGATTATACTCGTATTGGGGTAAATCC
>CAZDXE010000105.1:0-2074 GCA_964509565.1 uncultured Dehalococcoidales bacterium
CCGGGAATGCTGGACATGGAAATCACTTCGGAGGTCGAACGGGTGTGCCGACTTGCCGGCTCTGAATTTTTCCCTCATTATACGATGACCAGCTCTGGGTTAGACTCAAAATACCTTGAATGGTGGTGGAAAGGTGGCAAGAGACGCCTGCAGCAAGGCGATAACTTCGACTTGGATTTTGGCACTATGTATGCTGGTTATTGTTGTGATATCTCAAGGCCTTTCTTATTAGGTCAGCCCAGCCAGGCACAGAAAGATGTTTTCGAGATAATTAAGCAATCACAGGAAGCTGGTAGGAAAGCTGCAAGTGCAGGCACCTTAGCATCTGATGTTGACAAAGCAGTACGCAAAGTCTATATGGAAGCCTGGCCAGAGGAGAAGAGTTGGGGAATAGGTCATGGAGTAGGGCTTGAAGTACACGAGTGGCCGTTTATAGGCAAGCATGAGATAATTCATAACAATGCTTATCGAGACAGCGTATTAAAGGAAAATACGGTCATCTCACTAGAACCTCAGATCTTTGTTCCCGACCTAGGTTCATTTACTCTAGAAGATGAGTTTGTTGTTACCAAAACAGGAGCTGAAAGGCTTAATGATATCCCGCAGGAAATTATGATATGCAAGTGACCAACAAACATAATAAGGAGGAGTAAGAAATAGGATAGATAATTCATTGGCTGAGATGAGAGTATACACGCTAAATGATATGGTACATGGTATGCCCAAGTATTTCCTGGAGAGAGAAGACGTCTCCGCCATTCAATAAAAGGAGGGAGAAATGGAAGATTTGTGGTTGGTACTCCACTGGGGTTCACCTATCGGCACGGGTATTTTCCTTGTGTGCCTGGGCGGCATGCTCTATTTGCTCGCTAAAGCTGATGAGATAAGTAAGCGCACGAAAGCAAGGTCACGGTAAAGGGGATGAGGGAGGAGTGATAAGGATGCTCAATTATAGCAAAAATGTGAAGTGAGGTATTTAGGTGAAAATAATTCCAAAAAACAAAATTGTTTATGCTTTTGAAGTAGCTATGTATGAGGTTGAAAGAGCAGCCCCAGGTGAAATTATCAAGTTTGAGACCAATGACTGCTTCGGCCACCAGATAGATAGTGAGGCTAAACTTTGCTCAGAGATGGATTTTTCGCGGATAAATCCCACAACCGGCCCCGTATATATAGAAGGAACTGAAAGGGGAGACATTCTCAAAGTAAAGATCTTAGACATTGCTCTGCCTGATAAGGGAATAATAGTCACTGTGCCTGGCGAAGGTGTGCTTGGGGACACAGTCAAGAAAGCGACAACCAGAATAATCAAGATAGAAGATGGCTTCTGCACCTTTAAAAATGTCAGGATGCCAGTAAGACCGATGGTAGGTGTCATAGGCGTAGCTCCACTTAAGGGAAAGTATCCCACCGATACACCTTGGACACATGGCGGGAATATGGACACAACCGACATTGCTCCTGGATCAACCTTATATTTTCCTGTGAACCAAAAAGGGGCCTTCCTTGCAATGGGAGACTGCCACGCAGTTATGGGAGATGGTGAAGTATGTGTCTCAGGGTGTGAAATAAATTCGGAAGTCACTGTCAAGGTAGATGTCATAAAGAACAGGAAGATAGAGTGGCCCTTGGTTGAAACTAAAGATTATACGATGGTTATAACCTCGGGAAATAGCCCTGCTGATGCACTAAAAGAGGCAACCAGACAAGCAGTTGACCTATTGAGGAAAGGCCTTAGGCTAAGCTGGGATGATGCCTATATGCTCGCAAGTTTAGTTATGGACCTTAAGATAAGCCAGATAGTTGACCCAGCCAAAACAGTACGAGCAGCAATACCCAAATATATCTTATCAACGCAAGGAATAATAGAAGCATGTAAGGAGGTTAGATAATGGTGGGAGAGCTTAGAAACACTTCGTCTATCTGCAAAGTATCCAGAGTTAGTAACTCAAAATACGATAATAAATGTGGTGTCTTCTGATAGCGAGAGTGTTCCAATTGAAGGGCGTTGCCATATTGTTCCCGTGGAAGGTTCTAATTATGCAATTTGAGAGGTCGTAGTTCAGGGGCGTCG
>CAZDXE010000106.1:0-2069 GCA_964509565.1 uncultured Dehalococcoidales bacterium
ACCCCTGCTAGTTGTCCTACTCCTCCCAATTTTATTTTACCACTGAACTAAAAAAATGTCCAAAGGAGCTATGGGAGAATAGGAACGCAGCAAAGTAAAAGAGGAGAGTGGCTCTATAGTCATTCTCCTCTTTTTGGTTATATATACCCGGGAACTGGCGGCTACCTGATTAACTTCTTTAATGTCCTATCAGTAGCTTTACCGGCTGCCAAAGCAACGTCCTGCCTTACTAACAGGATGTTGGGAAAGGCCAAGGGCGTAAGGTTATTATTGTTAGTGCAGGAGGAGTTTGGACTTGAAGGTTGTCTGACGAGATAATGATGTATAGGGAAATAAAAGTGGCATGATATCCTAAGAATCGTATAAACCACTTGAGAAATGAATGGTGCAAGCTTGAATGATTACATAGCTTTGGCTCAGATATTGGCTCCTATTATTGCTTTAGCAGGCATTGTTGTTTCTATGTGGCTTTCAGTTAAGGCGTTAAGGGAGGGTCAGCTTGATAGGAAACTAAGAATGATGCCCCATTTAGCGTTTGATTATGGTGGCCGACTTTTACGGATTGAATTTGTGAAAACTGGAAGAGGAGTCTCAGGTATAGGCCCTACTCAGCATAAAGACACAGAGTCTATTTCGCTGAAAACTGAACCTGGTCATGGTGGTACAAGGAAGGTAATATCAATGTACGGCAAATTAAGGAATTACGGATTAGGTGTTGCATCTTCTGCAGAGGTAACTTGGATAGCAAAAAAAGTAAGGATTGGTTCGGAAAAATTTGATATTGACAGCAAAACATTGCTAGAACCACAGTACAGTAAAAAACGTAATTGCATACCTTCGTCTCCAAGTCATATCGTACCAGGTGAGGCAGGTGAATTTTTTCGTTTGCCTACATTCATTCATAATGATTTTGACAAGAAAATTTCAGAAGTAGAAGGCATTCTTCTAATAGAATGTGAAGACCTTTACGGTGGAAAGCATATAACGAATCAGGAATTCTTTCTATTTATGGACTATCGCCCTGAAAGCCCAACTATTCATATAACATTTAGTGATTTATTAAGAAGCAGTGAATGATGGTAGAGTGGTAATAGGCTGCAATGGCACTACAATCTTAAGACCAGATAGCGGAATTAGGTAACCTAAGTCCGTTCAACCAGTAGAGAATCCCCTTGTCTTGCCGATACCCTTATGCCACCCAGAGGAGCATGAATAAGTGGCGACTACAGGAGAATGGCTCTATGGCCACTCATAAATACAAGAAATCAGATATCCCGATGTTTGTGCGTTGGTTTCACCTTGCGTGGATTAAGATATTAATAATAAAACCTTTTCTATATTTCCAATAGGCTCGCTAATTATCCAGTGGGTGGCAATTAATTTAGCGAGAAGTGATGGTTTGGCAAATGACTCCCTCAAGCTCTCGCGGAACATCCGTGCCGATTCTAAACTTCTTACCCGTTCTAAGCTTGATCTCGACAGCATCAAAGCCGGAAACATTGTATAGCCAGCCGTGAGGTGTCAAACGAATGCCCCATCCGTAATACCAATGATTCTTAACAACCTGACACGATTCTATGTCGTTCAACTTAAATCGTTTACTGATTGGCCCAGGGCCGAATCGCACTTCTACTTCATCTTCGCCGATAACCACAGTCAGGCTGGAAAATAACACCAAAGCTATCGCAAGGGCAGCTAATACTCCGATAGCAACCCAATTGATGTCCGCAATGGACAAGACAACCCCAAGCCACACCATCACGGCTACCAACGCCACGATAATCAGATAACCAACCTGCGTGTGTTTATAGCGCTCAATCATGTTTTTCCTCACTAGTAATTGTACCTTCAGGCTCATTTTTCAATTAGAATAGACTACCAAATAGCTTCTTGCTACTTGTATTTAAGCGGCACAGATACTGGTAGTCGAACAGCTACTTAGAGACATGTTTTACTGAGTGCTGATCAATCTTTTATCTTTTCTAAATCTTCTTCTTAGTTAAACAATCCTGACATTTGTTTGTCATTAGTCATTCATTATTGCCGCGCGAACTTTGATGTAGAGATGT
>CAZDXE010000107.1:0-1988 GCA_964509565.1 uncultured Dehalococcoidales bacterium
AGGCATAAAAAAATTCCCACCCAAATCGTGTCATTGTAATGACTTTCTACGTGATCAGTCCAGCCAGTTCAAACCTTGTCTGGCACTTCTACAACTGAACTATAAACTCGTCTGGACTGCTACAATTTGCCAAATTCTAGCATCACCAGCCCCAACTATCAATTTTCTGCGCTGGCTCACAAGATTATAGCGGCACATTCATCTGCTTACCCAATTATCACAAGGATAATCCTGAGCAATTGCAGTGCCAGAATTCGTCTCAGCCTTATTTTCGTAATGGCAAAACAGGGAGGCTTCAGGCTGCTCAGCATCGTCATGTTATAGAGACTACAAAGACCTTCTGCTCAGCGAAATCCTCCTCCCACGGCCTCTTATATGTCAACGTCAGTTCGGTTTCGCCTGTTTTCAATCCTTCAAAGGTAAGCTTTTGCTCACCACCAACACCAACCATGCCTTCCTCGGTTTCTCCAGTCTCAAATTCATCCAACACCAGCTCGAGAAAGCTTTCGTTAAAATTCGCCTCCCACTGGTAACCTGTTGTTGGATTAGACTCAAGAGCTATGATAAACCGGTTGCCAACACCGATTTCGATTTCCTGCCCGGCGTCAGTGTACTCTTTCGGTTGCCCAGGCCCACAACCGAGAACTACCCCAACCAATAGAAGAGATAAACCCAGCACCAGAGTTGAATGCCATTTACGCCTCTTCATTTGCACCTCCTTTCACAAGAATAGTACTTTACCCTCATATAACGAGCAAGCTGATTTTTAGTTTACAGCACCATGGTTTTCACCATCAAGAACTGCGTGCCCGCATCACGCCCATTGTTAACAAAAGATGATTTATGTACAATAGTAACATATACGCTGAAATGTCAGAGCAACTATGCACATATTGATGCTGTGGTCATTGCGGGAGGTTATACCATGAAGGAAGTTTTGCCAGAAGAAAAGAAGCATGTAGCAGAATGGATTGAGTGTAATAAAGGTGCTCTCTACCATCTCTCCGACGCAATATGGAGTTATGCAGAGCTTGGAATGGAAGAATACCAATCTTCAGAAGCCATCATCAAATACTTAAAGAAAAATACTTTCACAGTAGAGGAAGGAGTGGCCGATATGCCAACTGCCTTTGTGGCAACATTTGGGTCAGGAAAACCAGCTATAGCTTTCAGTTGCGAATACGATTCATTGCCTGGCCTGTCTCAGAACAGGAGTGTAAACCAGAAAAGCCCAGTCATTACAGGAGCGCCAGGCCATGGCTGCGGACATAATATCCTGGGGATAGCGGCAATCACGGCTGCAATGGCATTGAAGAATGTCATGACGGATTCTGGCTTACAGGGAACGATTAAGATTTTCGGAACTCCGGCAGAGGAACTTTGTATCGGCAAACCCTACATGGCAAGAGCTGGACTTTTTAACGATATCGATGCATTTATTGACTGGCACCCCCTCGCCGCCAATATGGCTAACTGTGACACCAGCAACGCTTATTTCAATATCAAATACCATTTCCGGGGCAGAACTGCCCATGGTAATTCCCCCTGGTATGGAAGGAGCGCACTGGATGCTGCAGTGTTGATGGGGCACATGATAGAGCTCCTGAGAGAGCATACCACGCCGGGCAACCCTCCTCGTGCAGCCAATACAATTAACTACTCATTCCCCGACGTAGGCCCTTCTTTCCCCTCCGTAGTCCCGGACAGGGCAACACTGTGGTGTATCGGCAGATTTGTTGATACGGAAGAGATGGACTATGTAATTCACAGGGTACATAAATGTGCCGAAGCAGCCGCCATGGCTACAGAAACAGAGATGGAGGCCGAAGTAATCAGCGCGATTCACGAAGCAATACCTAACAAAACAATCAGCCAGGTGCTCCACGACAATTTAGAAATCGTTGGCGCACCAAAATTCACAGAGGATGAGCAGAATTTCGCCAAAAAAATGCAGCGAGACCTGGGCGTTACTGAAACAGGTTTAGATA
>CAZDXE010000108.1:0-1880 GCA_964509565.1 uncultured Dehalococcoidales bacterium
AGCTGTTGACAATACCCTTTTGGGGCAGGTAGAATGTGATATACGAAAAAAGGAGGATACTATGAACACTTTAGAGGAATTACAAAAGGAATATCGGAGGAGAACGCCTACGTCGCAGAAGTGCTTTGAGAGAGCCAAGAAGAGCTTTCAGGGAGGCGTGGCGAGTAACTTCCAGGCATATGATCCGTATCCAATCTTCTGGGATCATGCAAAGGGAACTAAATTCTGGGATGTGGACGGTAATGAGTATATTGATTTCAATATGTCTTTCGGGGCAATGCTGGCAGGGCATACACACCCGCTGCTGGTTAAAGCGGCTGAGGAACAGCTATCGAAAGGCATACTGTTCTGCGCGCCAACAGATTTAGCGGCAACCTGTGCCGAAGAGGTCAAAAAACGCTTTCCTGTTGACCTTGTTAGATTTACAAATAGCGGAACCGAGTCAACAATGCACGCTCTGAGATTAGCCAGAGCCTATACTGGCAAAGACAAAGTCATAAAAATGGAAGGTTGCTATCATGGAATGCATGATTATCTGCTGCAAAGCGTAGAGCCTGAACTAAGTGAAGCTGGTCCTGAAAATTGCCCTGTGACGGTACCGCAATCCAAAGGGATTCCCAAAGTGGTCACAGAAGGCACGGTAGTTGTTCCTTTTAATAACATAGATGCGGTGAGAGATGCATTGAAGAGGAATAAAGGCGAAGTATGTGCGGTGATAGTGGAGCCGGTAATGATGAACTGTGCATTAATTCCTCCCAAGGATGGTTATCTGCAGCAACTACGCGAACTCACCGAAGAGTATAATGTGCTATTGATATTCGATGAAGTGAAAACAGGATTTAAGGTAGCCTGGGGTGGGGCATGCGAATATTATCATATAAAGCCAGATTTAATCACACTTGGCAAATGCCTTGGCAGTGGTTTTTCTCTAGGTGCATTTGCAGGGAAGAAAAAGATTATGGAGCATGTGAAAGCTGGAGAGGTTGCCCATGGAGGAACATACAGCGCAAATCCTCTTGCGATGGCAGCGAGCATAACCGCTTTAAGAGATGTCCTGACCAAGGAAAATCTTGAACATGCCACCAGACTTGAAAATAAATTAGTAGATGGCCTCAGAAAAGCGATGAAGGACAACGGCATTCCTGGCTATGTTAATAGCATGGGGCCCTGTGGCATGGTCTTCTTCGCTGAGCACGAAATCCATGACTATAGAAGCAATGTAAAATACTATGACGCTGATATGCTCACAAAATACTGGTATGGCTTAGTAACTAATGGGGTATGGATAGCACCTCGCACAGACGAACATTGGACGGTTTCTGTACAACATACCGAAGAGGATATCGAGAAAACTTTGGCAGTTATCAGGAAGATTATGCCCGATTTAAAGTAACGAATTTAATCTAAATCAATAAAATTAAAGAGGGGGTGGGCGATGAAATTAAAGGTTTCCTTTAAGCATCTTTCACCTCCTCTGCGCTATTTTAGGCAATAAAATTAAGGAGGAGGCGGACAATGAAATTAAGGATTCCTCCGTGAACACATTTCAGGGAGGAATTGCCCCCAGATTTAAGGCAAGGTTCAAATTTAAGAAAGGAGGTCTAAGAAATGGAGAAGTTCACTCATTCAAGTCAGGCATTAGCAATTTTGATTGTTTACCTGATAATAATGATAGGCATAGGCTGGTATGCTTCGAAAAGAATAAAAGGGACAACTGATTTCATAGTTGCTGGCAGACGACTTCCTCTATGGCTTTCGGTAGGTACCCTGGTAGCTACATGGTTCTGTGGTGGGGCGGTAATGGGAGCAACTTCTGAGGCTTATTCCTGGGGTTTACAGGGGATAATCTGGGACCCTCTCTCCTCAGTACCAGCCTTTAT